>JBEIVB010000079.1:0-11251 GCA_040374085.1 Flavobacteriales bacterium
AGGCATCCAGGCCGGAGAGCCTTTGGGTAGAAGGCGTTCACCGGCCTTAGCCAGCCATGCGGCACCAAGCCAGGAAACAAAAGCAAAAAAGCAAACATGAAAACCCCAGAATCCACGGGTAAACGGCAGCAGAATCATGTGCAGCCGAATAAGCGTTCGGCCCTCATTCAAGTATGCCGAGGCGCCTGACAATTCCCAGTGATCGATTTGTTCCAAAACCCGCTGTTCTCCCTCCGAAAGGGATCCGATTCCGGATAACACTTTCCACCATCCCGAGGAGGGAAGATGCTCATTCAGAAAGCCGGCATCGAGCAAATATTTTAAGACATCGCCCTTTCCGGGATCAGGAAGTATGCGCGCATAAAGCCAATAGAGGCCCAACCCAGAAAAGAGGTGAGCGGCCAAACACGCAAAAGCCCACATTCGGTTGCTCTTTTGAATCCACGTAATCAAACCGGTAATGCGGATGCAAACACCGATCAGGAGCAGCAAGGTTAGAAAGGGAAAAAAGTAAATTGCATCCATCATCATCTGCTCCACCGAGGCTATTTCCTAACTTTGCGCCAATGAGCCATACAACCCTCCCACAACCCAAAGCCGACCATGAAGTAGCGGCGAAATTAGGCCTTTTGCCCGAAGAGTACGACCGCATTTGTGTCCTTTTGGGAAAAGAGCCAAACTTCACCGAGCTCAGCATTTACTCGGTGATGTGGAGCGAGCATTGTTCTTATAAAAACTCCATTCTTTGGTTGAAGACCCTCCCAAAAGAAGGGCCGGGGGTGCTGGCCAAAGCCGGAGAAGAGAATGCCGGCTTGGTAGATGTGGGCGACGGCTGGGCCTGTGCTTTTAAAATTGAATCGCACAACCACCCCTCCGCTGTTGAGCCATACCAAGGCGCGGCAACGGGAGTAGGCGGAATAAACCGCGATATCTTTACCATGGGAGCCCGGCCAGTAGCCATCCTCAACAGCCTCCGCTTCGGTAACCCGGCCGATGCCCGAACAAAGTGGCTCATAAAAGGGGTGGTGAAGGGCATTGGAGATTATGGAAATGCCTTTGGTGTGCCAACCGTGGGTGGAGAAACCTTTTTTGCGCCCTGTTATCAGCAGAATCCTCTCGTTAATGCCATGAGCGTTGGTCTGGTGAAAGTGGGTAAAACCCTTTCTGCCATAGCCACCGGCAAGGGCAATCCGGTTTTTATTGTTGGCTCTGCAACGGGTAAAGATGGCATACACGGGGCAACCTTTGCCTCTGCCGACCTCACCGAAAACTCGGCCGACGACATACCTTCTGTTCAGGTGGGCGATCCGTTCCAGGAAAAGCTGTTGTTAGAAGCTACCTTAGAGCTGGTGGAAACAGGGGCCGTTGTTGGTATGCAAGACATGGGTGCTGCCGGCATAACCTGCTCCACCTCAGAAATGAGTGCAAAAGGTGGCCACGGCATGGATGTTTGGCTTCACAAAGTGCCCACTCGACAGGCCAATATGCAACCTTTTGAAATTCTGTTGTCCGAAAGTCAGGAGCGGATGCTCGTTGTAGTGAAAAAAGGAGAAGAAGAAAAAGCCAAGGCTGTTTTTGCCAAATGGGACATCCATTGCGCAGAAATTGGGGTGGTTACGGAGGGTGGAACCTTGCGGTATTTTTATAATGAAGAAATTGTGGCCCAAGTTCCTGCCGAATCTTTAGTTCTAGGAGGGGGGGCACCCGTTTATGAACGCAGTTACCGAGAACCCGAGTACATTCGGGAAGCAGCAGCTTTTCATCCCGATCAGGTGCCGGTACCAAAGGACCTCAAACAAGTGGCTGCCGACTTGTTAAACCTGCCCAACCTTGCCTCAAAGGCCTGGATAACAGAACAGTACGATTCTATGGTGGGTACCGCTACCCTTACCACCAACCTCCCCAGCGATGCCGCTCTAATCAACCTCAAAGGCACCGAAAGAGCGTTGGGCATGACCGTAGATTGCAACCCGCGCTATGTATATGCTCACCCCGAAACAGGAACCGCAATTGCGGTTGCTGAAGCGGCGCGCAATTTGGTGTGTTCAGGTGCAAAACCCCTTGGCGTAACCAATTGTCTCAACTTTGGCAACCCTTATAATCCTGAAGTCTATTGGCAATTTGTGGGTGCAATAAAAGGTATGAGCGCAGCCTGCAAAGCCTTTAATACACCGGTTACCGGAGGAAATGTGAGCTTCTACAACCAATACACAGAACAGGGAAATACCCTGCCCGTTTTCCCAACTCCTACCATCGGAATGGTTGGCCTTGTTCATAATAAAAAGAATATAAAAGGACTCAATTTCAAAGGTGCAGGCGATTGCATCATGCTGCTCGGAAAAGCCTCCGACGACATCTGCTCCAGTGAGTACTTGAACAGTTGGCACAACATAACCCAAAGTCCCCCACCCGCCTTTTCGCTCGAGCACGAAACAGCCTTGTGTGCCATCCTAGAGCAAGCGTTGGAAACCCTGCCCATCAACAGTGTGCACGATTGCGCAGATGGAGGACTGTGGCTGGCCCTGCTTGAAAAATCTATGCCGGGTGGTTTCGGTTTCTCCATTCACATCCCGGAGACATTTCGTGCCGACGGATTTCTTTTTGGAGAAGCCCAAGGCAGAGTAGTGATCACCTGTCCAAAAAACTCAGCAGAAGATATTGCCAAATGGTTCACCCTACAGGGCTTAGAGAACTGCATTTTGGGCGAAGTAACCTCAGGAGAAATTGTAGTTCAGCGCACTTCTTGGGGAAGCATCAACGGCTTCCACGAAATCTGGAAAAAAGGGCTGTCTCAGTATTTGCCTTCTGAAGGGTAAACCATCATGGCGCAGAGCTTTCGCGCCACCAGCGTGCCAATGGCAATGCCCATTCCGCCCATCCTTACTCCAGTGTGAAGGCCGGGCTTTAGGGTTTTTACAATAGGTCGTTTTGCGTCTCCCATGCCCATGATACCCGTCCATCTGAATTCGATTTTCGGCACCTCCTCTTGGGGGAAAAGCACGTCTTTCAGAAACCGATTCAGCCCTTCCTCAACGGTTGGATTTATGCCGGATTCCATTGTTGTTTCTCCTACTTTATCCAGGTTTCTAGCCCCTCCCAGCAAAATGCGTTTTCCTATATTTCTAAAGTAATAATATCCTTCTTCTGCATGGAATGTACCGCTCCAAGCAAGTTGAGGAACAGGCTCGGTTACCAACACTTGCGCTCGAGCGGGCAGCACCCCCAATTCCGGCATCAACTCCGAAGCAAATCCATTTGTACACAACACCAATTGCGACGTTTCCATAAAAGCCCCACTGCCCAGCAGCAAGCGCCAGCCCTGAGGCGAAGGTTCAAACCCCTTAACGGAAACGCCAAAGTTCAACTCAACACCGTGCAGGCGGCACATTCGCTCTAGGTTTCGCATCAAATACACGGGGTGCAAGGCTCCTTCAAATGCATTGAAAATCCAATGGTTCATGCCTCCACCAAAAAGTCCGTCTTTCCCAGGTTTTCCAAGACTGTATACCGCATTGTGACCCGTAATGGTGCTCAATTTTTCGTTCAGCGATTGAATCTGAGCAGCAACCTCTTGGAAGGCAATCGGATTCCGGAATCCCTCCCAGCCTCCACCGGGATGGTAATCCAGAACGTCTTTGCCATGGATCAAAAGCAACTCTTGCAACCCATTCCAGCGCATAGCTACGGTGTCCCAAACTTCAGATTCTGGCATCTGCTTGAGGTCGTCGAGAAGCTCGCCTGCCGAGCCGAAACAGGCAAATCCGGCGTTTTTCACACTGGCTCCGGCAGGGTTTGCCCCCCTTTCCACCACCCTAACCACCCAGTTGGGCTTTGCCTGTTTAAGAAACAGGGCCGTACTCAATCCCACCAAACCCGCGCCAACCACGATTGCATCGGCATTTGGAGGGGGGGCATCCGACTCCCAAAAAGAGGGCAAAGAACCATTAGTCATTTGGGCTTAATTTTCATCAAAAACTGAGGCAATTTCGGGAAATTGGGCGATATTTGCGGTTATTCACTTTTGACCCCCTTTTGCGCACTTCAAGTCCAGACATGATGTATTTTCCCTTGCAGTTGTTAAGCAGGATGCACCTTGTTGTTCTTGGTATTGTTTTCATGTTCGCATGGGAATGCGATGTGAGCGCACAAGACGGCAAGACCGCTGCGCCTGCCTCATGGTCTTTCGAAATGAAATGGGATGTTCAGGACTACGGCGGTGGGGGCCTTTCAGGAGTTAAGGTTTCCATTACCGAGGATGGGCAGGATTTCAAAACCTTGACTACCAGCTCCAATGGGCGTTTTGTAATTGTGTTTCCCCCAGACCACGAGTATGTTATGACCTTTAGTCTCAAAGGCTACGTAACCAAAAAAGTGGAGGTTAGCACCCGAAACGGGCCAACCGAAAATTTGAAATTGCGGCGCGATGCGACCATTGCGCTTTTTAAGGAGATGAAAGACTTGGACGTTTCCATCTTGCAAAAGCCGGTTGGGAAAATGTTCTATGATGCTACTAAGGGAGCATTCGACTACGACGCTGCTTACACTAGGAGCATCACCTCCAAACTGGAAAAAATGGTTAAGGAGATCGAGCTGCGCGTGGCAGAGGCGGAAGAGGCAAAGCAGCGTGAAGTTGAGGAGGCGCGTAAAAAAGCCGAGTCCGAGGCTAAGGCCAAAGCAGATGCGGAGCGCAAAGCCAAGGAAGCCGAAGACGCGCGCAGGGAGGCAGAGGAAAAGGCAAAGCGTTTGGCAGCCGATGAGGCGGCGCAGCGTGCAAAAGACGAAGTTAAGGCTAAGTTAGAGGCTGAGAAACGGGAGGCGGCTCGAAGAAAAGCCGAAGAAGAAGCACGGCTAAATGCGGAAATAGAAGCAAAGGAAAAGGCCGAGCAGGAGGCTCAGGAGCGCGCAGATGCAGAGCGAAGAGCCAAAGAGGATGCAGCACGCCAAGCCAAGGAAGAAGAAGCCGCGCGTAAAAAAGCAGAAGAAGAAATCCGAAAAAAAGCCCTCCAAGATGAGCAAGCGCGCAAAGATGCCGAGCGGAAAGCCAAAGAGTTAGAGGAGGAGCGGAAGAGAGCAGAGGAAGAAGCGCGTATTCAGGCTGAAAAAGATGCCCGAGAGAAAGCGGCGGCAGAGGCGCGCATGAAAGTTGAAGCCGAAAAACGTGCACGGGAAGAGGAAATAGAGCGCAAAAAAGCCGAGCAAGAGGCGGAAAGAAGAGCGAAGGAAGAGGATGCCGCCAGAAAAAAACAAGATGAAGAAGACCGCAAACGAGCCGAGTTAGAAGCCCAGCGGAAAGCCAAGGAAGACGAGGCGGATCGAAAGAAGGCGGAGGAGGAAGCCCGTCGTAAAGCCGAAAATGATGCGCGAGAAAAATCAGCGGAAGAGGCTCGTCTGAAAGCCGAGGCAGAATATCGGGCTCAGGAAGAGGCTGAGGCTCGCCGGAAAGCGGAGCTGGAGGCACTGCGGGCCGCCAAGGAGGAAGAAGCCGCGCGCAAGAAAGCTGAAGAAGACGCACGTCGCCAAGCCGAAAGAGATGCCAGACAGAAAACGGGTGAGGAAGCCCGTCTTAGAGCTGAGGCCGAAATGCGGGCAAAAGAGGAGGAAGCTGCTCGAAAAAAAGCTGAGCTGGATGCACAGCGTAAAGCCAAAGAAGAAGAAGCCGCTCGAAAAAAAGCTGAAGAACAAGCGCTTCGGCTTGCAGATAAAGAGGCCCGAGACAAAGCCGCTGAAGAGGCCAGATTAAAAACTGAAGCCGAACTAAAAGCAAGGGACGATGAAGCGGCGCGCAAACGAGCAGAACTGGAGGCTCAGCGTCTTGCCAACTAAGTAGAAGCCGCCAGAAAAAAAACGGAGCAGGATGCCCTGAAGCAAGCTGAAAAAGATGCTCGGGATGCAGCACTTCAAGAGGCGCGCATGAAAGCCGAAGCAGAAAAGCGCGCACGCGAAGAGGAGGAGGCCCGAAGAAAAGCGGAGCTGGATGCCGAAAAAAAGGCAAAAGAGGAAGCTGCTGCAAGTAAAAAAGCAGAGGAGCAGGCAATGCGCAAGGCGGAAGAAGAGGCAAAGCGCCTAGCCTTGGAAGAACTCAAAGCCAAGGCAGATGCTGAGCGCCGAGCAAGGGAAGAAGAAGCTGCGCGATTGCGGGCAGAAGAAGACGCCCGGAGGAAAGCCGAATCCGAAGCCCTAAAAGCCGCAGCAGCAGAAGAGGTGGCAAGAAAGAACGCAGGAAAGAAAGCCATAAATGAGTCCTTGGCAGAAAGAAGGGCTGCCGAACAAGCCAAGAAGGCCGCCGAACTTGAAGCCCAGCGAAAAGAACAAGAGCTAAACAAATTAGAAATTGAAGCACAACGATTGGCTCGAATGGAGGAGATGGCCCAAAAGAAGTTGGAGAACGAAGCTAAATCGGAAGCTTACAGAGACAGGGCGAGGAGAGAAACAGACTCCTTAAAGGCCACCACGGAAGCCCAAAGACAATCGGATCTGGAGGCAAGAAAAGCAAATGCCGAGGAAATAAAAAAGAAGACTCTTGAGAAAAAGTTGCTTGCCGAAGCTGAAAAAGAATACCAACAACAACAGGAAGTTGAACGGAATAAAAAGATTGCCCTAGAGGCAGCCCAAAAGAAGGCAGAAATTGAGGCTTCTGCCAAGGCAAGGCAAGATGAAATCAACCAACGCAAGGCCGAATTGTTGGCCAGAATGCAAGCCATGGAGGAAGCACGAAAAAAAGCAGCCGCCGATGCGTTGGCATCCAAACAAGCCAGATTGGAGGCTTTAAAAAAAGCGAACGAAACCCCGAATAGAACCGTTGACAATGGTGTTGTAAATACCGCCGCAAAACCCACCAAGGAAATCTACTTGGAAGAACTGGCAAAAAAGTACCCGGAAGGAAAGACAGAAGAAACCGAGGATACCGACCGTTTCCGAATGGTTCGAATCATCATCGTGAAAGGCGGCAAGGCCACCGAGTATAAGAAGATTGCGTTTAATTTCGGCATGATCTCATACAAAAGGAACGACCTGGACATTAGTGAACAACAATACAAGCAAGAAACCCGCTAATATTTTCATGCAAAAGCACAACCTGCACAGCATATTGGCCGCTTTCATGTGGATTACGGCATTCCTATTGCCTGCAAATGGTTTTAATACCAAGCCCCCAAAAACCTTTGTTCTCAATTTTGACATCACCGTTAAAGACAACGACATTAAATTGCCTTATGCTGTTCTTACCTTGATCAAGAATGGCTCGGTTGAAGAGCAGGTTAAGGTAGGTGGAAGTGCGAAACATGTATTTGTTTTATTGCCCGATGCCGAGTACACGGTTGAAATTTCAAAACCTGGTCACGTAACCAAGCGCTTGTATGTAAGCACTTATGACGTTCCTGAAAAGGATCTTTTTGTAAAAAACGACAACTTCCTATTCAAGTCAAACGTCAACATATTTAAGGAGATACCGGAGCTTGACATCTCCATCTTGGAGGAGCCTATTGGTAAGATCACCTACGACAAAACAAAAAAAGACTTCGACTACGATTATCGCTACACCATGGCTATGAAGGCCGCGTTGGAACGGTTGCAAAGAGAGCTTCTCAAGCGACAAAAAGAGGTAGATGAAAAAGAGAAAGAGGAGAAAGACAAATTCGTGGCAGAGGAGCGCGAGGCTATCGCTCGTCAATCAGGAGAGCAGAGAATCATTGCCCAGCAAGCAGCAGAGGAACGGAAGAAAACCGAAGAAACCGTCCGATTACAAGCGAAAGTTGTAGAACAAGCAGAGAGGAAAAAAGCAGAAGATGCAAAGGCAAAAGAGGAGGCAAACGAACGTGAGAAAAGAGAACTCGAGCAACTAGCCAAGTTGGAGGTTGATAAAAAGCGCAAAGCAGAGGAGGAAGAGCGAAAGAAAACCCAATCCGAAATGCGTGAAAAAGCCGAGTTGGAGGAGCGCAATCGCAAAGAGGCTGAGGCCAAAGTAAAGGCGGAGGAGGAAGCCAAAAAGAAATTGGAAGAAGACGCTAGAAAAAAAGCCGAGGCGGAAGCAAAAGCAAAAGCAGATGAGGAAGAGCGCGCACGCAGAATAACGGAGGCAAAAGCAAGGGCAGAGAACGAGGCAAAAAGAAGAGAGGAAGAAGAAGCCAAAAAGAAAACCGAGGCCGAAGCAAAAGCAAAAGCAGCTGAGGAGGAGCGGGCACGGCGAGAGGCGGAAGCAAAAGCTAAGGACGAAGCAGAAGCAAAAAGAAAAGCAGAAGAAGAAGCCCAACGTAGAGCAGCAGCAGAGGCAAAAGCAAAAGAAGAACAAGCTGCTGCCCAAAAAGCTGCTGAAGAGGCCAGACAGCGTGCCGAGGCCAGAGCAAAAGCGGAAGCAGAAGAGCAGGCCCAAAAGGAGGCGGAAGCCAAGGCAAAAGCAGAAGCCATCCAAAAGAAAAAAGCCGAAGATGAGGCCCGCAGGAAAGCCGAAGATGAGGCAAAAGCAAAGGCCGAAGAGGCCGAAGCCCAAAGAATAGCTGAGGAGGTTAGGCAGCGTGCCGAAGCAAAAGCTAAAGCAGAAGCCGAAGATCGTGCACGTAAAGAAGCAGAAACAAAAGCCAGAGCAGAGGCCATTGAAAAAGCCAAAGCAGAAGCCATAGTTCGTGCTCAGGCAGAAGCAGAAGAAAAGGCGCGCAAAGAAGCTGAGGCGAAGGCCAAAAAGGAGGCCGAAGCAAAAGTTAAAGCCGAAGAAGAAGCCCGCAAAAAAGCAGAAGCCGAAGCAAAAGCAAAGGCTGAAGCAGAGGCTAAGGCCAAAGCAGAAGAAGAAGCACGCAAGAAAGCCGAGGCCGAAGCAAAAGCAAAAACAGAAGCTGAAGCCCGTAAGAAGGCGGAGGAAATGGCTCGCCTAAAAGCCGCTGAGGAAGCTCAAAGAATGGCCGAAGAACAAGCTGCCGCCAAGATGGCAGAAGAAGCCAGAAAACGAGCCGAAGAAGATGCCAGAAAGAAAGCCGAGGAAGAGTCGCGCAAACGCGCTTTAGAGGAAGCCAAAAAGCGGTCTGAAGAAGAAGTAAAACGCCGAGCTGAAGAAGATGCCAGAAGAAAAAAAGAAGCAGAGGAAAAGGTAAAACGAGAGGCAGAAGAAAGAGCCAGACTTTTTGCAGACGCGAAACAACGGGCAGATTCCCTCCAACGCGAAAAAGCAAAGCAAGCCTCGGCAATGCGTGAGCAATTGGCCAAAAACACCGAACAAAAACAACGAATCGAACCCAAAACCGCCGAACAAATAAAGCGGGAAAAATTTCTAAGTGAACTTGCACAGAAATACCCTGAGGGGGTAACGGTTGAAAACCTGGACGGTCAAAACTGCAAAATCCTGCGAGTGGTGGTGGTAAAAAACCACGAAGCCAACGAATACAAAAAGATTGTGTACAGCTGGGGCACGTTCTTCAAAAAGAACGACGTAGACATCACCGAAACCACCTTCAAGAACGAAACTAAAGCCAATTAAGGCAAGAGCATTAACTCAAAGAATGCACATTCATTACCAATCCATAAAGCCTTACCAGGCTAGCAACAGAACTAAAAAACCCATGAAGTCTTCTCCAACTAAAAAAAACCTGCTCACTCGTCTGGGTTGTTGCCTGTTTTTTTTCTTTTTATTCGTTCAAGCTGCTTCTGCCCAAAGCAATTGGCACCTAATGGTGGAAGGTAAAGTGATGGACGACCTCATGGATAAGCCCCTTGAAGGTGTATCCATTAATCTATACAAAGGAGAGACCTTCATTTCAAAATCAACCACAAACGCATCGGGCAAATATGCGTTTACCATGGATCCAAAACAGGATTATTTCATGACCTTCTCCAAAGATGGTTTCACGCAGAAAACATTGGAGTTCAACACCATGGAAGGCCCTGCCAATGAGGTGGACATTCGACTCACCGGTGTTAACGTCTACTTATTCAAATTCGATCCCGACCTCGATGTTTCCTTTCTTAAAAATCCGGTTGGAAAGTTTACCTACGATGCAACAGCAAAAAGCTTCAACTATGACAAAACCTACACAAGCAGCATAAAGTCAAAAGTTGAAACCCTTCAAAAAGCACTTGATGTAAAGCGCAAAGATGTTGAGACCGCGCGTGTTGCTGCTGTTGAAGCTGCGCAAAAGGCTGAGGAGTTGAAAAAGAAGAAAGTGGAGGCTGATGCCAAAGCAGCTGCTGAATCAGCTGAGGCTGCCCGCAAAAAAGCCGAACAAGATGCCATTTTAAAGGCCAAAGCAGAAGCAGAAGCACAACGTCGAGCCGAAGAAGAAGCAAAGAAGAAAGCAGAGGCCGATGCAAAGGCAAAGGCAGCTGCTGAAGAAGCGGCAAGAAGAAAAGCCGAAGAAGAGGCGAAAGCGAAAGCCGCTGCTGAAGAAGCGGCAAGAAAAAAAGCGGAGGCAGAGGCCAAGGCGAAAGCCGCTGCTGATGAAGCGGCAAGAAAAAAAGCAGAGGCAGATGCCAAGGCAAAAGCCGCTGCTGAAGAGGTTGCCCGGAAGAAAGCAGAAGAGGAGGCCCGAGTAAAGGCAGAAGCGGAAGCCAAGGCAAAAGCCGCGGCTGAAGAGGCCGCCAGAAAGAAAGCTGAAGCAGAAGCCAAAGCAAAAGCCGAAGCCGAAGCCAAAGCAAAAGCCGAAGCGGAGGCAAGGGCCAAAGCGGAAGCTGAGGCAAAAGCAAAAGCAGAAGAGGAGGCTCGCAAAAAGGCAGAAGCCGAAGCCAAGGCAAAAGCCGCTGCTGAAGAAGCCGCTCGCAAAAAAGCAGAGGCAGATGCCAAAGCAAAGGCGGAAGCAGAAGAAAAAGCACGCAAAGAAGCTGAAATAAAGGCCAAAGCGGAAGCCGAGGCGAAAGCAAAAGCAGAGGAGGAAGCACGCAAAATAGCCGAGGCCAAAGCCAAAGCCGAAGAAGAAGCACGCAAGAAAGCCGAAGAAGAAGCACGCAAAAAAGCTGAAGCCGAAGCAAAAGCAAAGGCAGAAGCCGAGGCAAAAGCTAAAGCAGAAGCCGAAGCAAAAGCCAAAGCAGAAGAAGAAGCACGCAAGAAAGCCGAAGAAGAAGCACGCAAAAAAGCAGAGGCCGAAGCAAAAGCTAAAGCTGAAGCAGAAGAAAAAGCACGCAAAGAAGCAGAGGCAAAAGCCAAAGCCGAAGAAGAAGCCCGCAAGAAGGCCGAAGAAGAAGCCCGCAAAAAGGCAGAAGTAGAAGCTAAAGCAAAGGCAGAAGCAGAAGCTAAAGCGAAAGCCGAGGCCGAGGCAAAAGCCAAAGCAGAAGA
>JBEIVB010000213.1:0-2414 GCA_040374085.1 Flavobacteriales bacterium
GCCACCATAACGCCTTCCATCTCTCTGTCCAGCAACGTAACCCTTAACCTTCAGCCGAACACCACCAACACCGGCGGGCAAATTCAGATCGGTTGTGCCAGCGGAACCGGAACGGCATCTTTAAACATCGTGAGCAACAACACCAGCGGTGCTGCACGGAGTGGAGTCACAGGAGCAGGCACCATTTCTGTACCTACCACCGTTTCAGGAACAGGAACCGTGCCGGTAGGCTACACCGCCGGAAACGGCAACGCCACCATATCCGGAGCCATTACTAATAACGCCTCCGGTACCGGGGCTCTTACTATGTTGGGTGCCAGCAGTGGCAACACCCTAACCATGAGTGCAGGTGTTGGTGGCAGCCAAGGTTTGCAATTTTCGGCCGGAGCCAGCGGAGGTGCGGGCACCATGCTGTTGAATGCGGCCAACACCTACAGCGGGCAAACCATTTTTAATGCGGCAAGTGGTGGCATCGTGCGCAACGGCATAGCCAACGCCCTGCCTACCGGAACCAATGTTTCTTATGGTGCAGGTCAGGGTGCAACTTGGGATCTGAACAACTTCAACCAAACCGTTGCTTCTATTGCCACCAATGCAGGAAGCGTTGGAAGCATCACCAACCAGAACGCTTCTGCAGGCACCTCTGCCCTAACCCTAAACGGAAGCAGTCTAACCTCATTTGCCCTGCCCATAACAAAAGGTATCAACGGCGACATTTCGTTAACCCGCTCCGGGACTGGTGCTACCGTACTCACCTCCAATGCCTCCACCTTCACCGGCGGCATCACCGTAAGCGGAGGCAACCTCTTGTTCAACAGCGGGGGAGTAGGTACCCTTTCGGGTTCCAATTCCGTTACCGTAAACGGCGGACAATTTGGTGGAACCGGCACCGTGCCATTCCCCATCACCGTAAACGCAAACGGCAACCTAAATGGAGGAGACCTTAATTTAGCCAATGGCAACAGCGCCCCCGGAACGCTTACCACCACCGGCAACATCGCTTTAAACAACAATGCAGCCATTGTGGTTGACTTTAACAACGCATCCCCTGTGAACGCCGATAAGGTGGTGGGCAACACCATAAACATCAACGCCAACAACCTAAACCCGATTTTGGTAAAGCTTCGTGGATTAACCGCAGCCAATGCTCTTGGTGTGGTTCCCAGTTTCAGCTCAGTAGGAAGTTATACCCTTACCATATTGCAGGCCACCACATTGAACGGTTTTGATGCCAACAAATTCAGTATTGACGTTTCGGAGTTCGACAACAACAACAGCGGTTACTCCGGCACTTGGTCAATTGAGCAAAGTGGTCAGAACGTAAACCTTGTTTATTCTCCTCCGGCGGCTTCCTTAGTGCTTAATCCACTCTCGATTAACCTGGGCAACACCTTTGTGAACACCGCTACCACCGGTACAGCCTTTACCATTGCCAATCCGTCTGCAACCAACGCACCATTGAGCCCTGCCTCCGGCAACCTTACGGTTACGGCACCTGCAGGATTTGAAATATCTACCGATTTCGGTGCAACCTGGGGAAGCAGCGATGTGTTTGCTTATACCACGGCCAATTTCAGCGCCTTGAGCGGATGCAGGGTGCGCATTGCCGCCAACGCCACGCCCGGTTCCATTTCGGGCAACGTGGAAATCACCGGAGGCGGTTTAGCCTCTGCTGCGGAATTACCGTTAAACGGGGTGGTATTGACTCCAAGCATCACCACTACCGGAACCACCCTGCACAAGGTATATGCCAACGAGGGCTTTAACTCCGACACCTTAAACTTCAGCATCAGCGGTTCCAACCTGGTGGCCGATGTGGTGGTTACAGCTCCAACCGGCTGGCGCATTTCCAGCAACAACAGCACTTTTTCTACAAGTGTAACTTTATCTCCAACATCCAACGCCCTTTCTGCCACCACCTTGTATTTGCGCATTGCATCAAACGCTGCGGTAGGTGGTGTTAACGGAAACGTAAGCATCAGTACCACTGCTGTTACCACCATAAACAAGGCAGTTGTGGGCCAGGTATATGCTGCCGCTGCAGCCTTTACGACGGGCAACTTCGTACTGTTCCGCGCGGGCGAAAACGGGGGCATAGGCAACACCTCTGCTGCATGTCCGGGCTTTTTGGATGAGTACACCCCTGCCGGTGCTTTTGTACAAACCGTTGCTCTGCCTTTCAACACCGATGCGCTTGGATCAGGAAATGCCAGGCTAACCACCAGCGGAACGGCCCTATCGGAAGGCTACCTAAACCTCTCTCCAGACGGCAAGTACCTGACCTTTACCGGTTACGACTCGCCCATTAATACTGCAGGTGTTGTAAACACAACCAACTCCACGGCCCTCAACAACCGTATTATTGCAAGGGTAACCCAAGATGGAACCATTAACACCACAACGCGCATCCACGA
>JBEIVB010000045.1:0-19875 GCA_040374085.1 Flavobacteriales bacterium
ATCCGTAAAACAACCAACGCAATTGCTCGAGACCTTCAGACTGCTCCAAAGGACAAACAGATAAATTCACCAATTCTTGCAAAACATCGTTTCGAAACCCGTATAAACCTATGTGTTTATACCAAACCAAATCTGCAGGCAGAGGCGCATCCGGACGAAGAAAAGGAATGGAATACCGCGAAAAGTAAATGGCAAATCGATTCCGATCGAGCACCACTTTTGGGGTAGATGCCCTTGTGAGCTCTTCACTGTTGCGAATCACCGAGGCGAGCGTTGCTATTCCCAATCCTTCTTCCTTCAGTTGATGAGTCAGCTCCAGAATTTGCTCTGGTTTCACAAATGGCTCATCGCCTTGAATGTTTAAAATCCATACCTCTTGGGGGAGGTCCAGAATTCGGGCCGCTTCGGCAATTCGATCGGTTCCGCTTGGATGATGAGATTCCGTCATTACCACCTCAAAACCAGCTTGTTTAACCGTTGTGTATATCCGATCATCATCGGTTGCCACCACGACTCGGTCCAAATCTGAGCAGAGGCTTGCTTGTTCGCACACCCAAAGAATCATGGGCTTACCATGAATAAGGGCCAAGGGCTTGCCCGGCAACCTGGAGGAGGAATATCGTGCCGGTATGATGCCAATTGTTTTTTTTCCCATTACCGCACTGATTTTCTCAAGATCCCCATTGCAGGTCCAAAAACATCCAAAAAGGCATCGTGGAGCTCAATAAAATCTTTTTCAAAAGAGGTAGGCAAATGGCTCCTCGACTCGGCAATGGCAACAAGATGGTTCATAAACTTGAAGAAATAAACATAATCGGAATAAGGAGCTCTCTTGGCAAGGGTAAGCAAAAACTTCTGATTTCGATATATGAGTTGGCGAGTAACCTCAAAATCTTGCTTCAAAAAGAATGCGACACATTCCAAAAATCTGATTTGAAGTTCAAATGGAAGATGGTATGCTTTTTCGTTGATTTCTCTTGCAAGTGCCAAATGGTGCAAACATTCTTTGTAATCACCTGTGCAGATGGCAAGCTTTGCATATGAAAGCGCTCCTTTTGCTGCATACTCATCATCCTTCCTCTGCAGAGCCAATGTAAAATTTCGATCCAGCACCAATTGAGCCATATCTAATTTTTGCTCCAGCATACAAATGAGCGCATATTGCTCGCAGTGATAAAAATATCCGTACATTTCCTTTGGTATGCCAGCATTGAATTGAACTCGATACTGCTCAAAGGCATCTGAAATGCGCCGATTGCTGAACAAAATATCTGCCAGCAACAGGCTTAGAAACATATCTAAATCAATGGGAAACGAAGCCTTAATTTTGTCTTTTAGGGCAATGGCTTTTTGAATGTAAACCAATTGCATTTTTACATCTTTTTTATAATAGGTAAAATAAGAAACAAAAGTACGGTAAAGATAATACAAAGGCAGTGGATAATTTTTAGGCAAGAGATCCTCCTCCATGCTCAGCAACTCGGCTTTGTTGTATTGAAAAAGCTTCTCAGGATTTCTAGAAGCTGCATATCGATTGCAATCGCAGAACAACCTATGCATGGTGATATAACTCTGCCTTTCTTCAGAGTTTTCCTTCTCCACACCCAAGTAACATTTCACCACTTGGGTCACCAACTCATCGTCGTAATACTTATACGGCAGGTCGATGAGAACCCGGAAACACTCCAGCCAGAACTCGGCTTGCTCCTTCTCGGAAAAATCGAAAGAGTCTTTCCTTTTCACGGCCTGAAGAATTTCACTCTTCAAGAGAGTGTAAAGAAACTTTCGGTTGAAAAGCCGAATGCGACTCAATGGAGAACCTCCTTCAATCGCATCTACAACCTTATCGATTAAAACGCTATTTATTTTATAAAAATGCGATTTGGTAACTAAAATTTTCCCGCAAACATGATCCACATCTGGTGGCATGAGTTCGCGGTAGCGCAGCATAAGATCCAACATGGCTTTCTCCCTGCCGCGCAACTTCATTTGGCGAACCCGATTCAACTCCAAGGTATCCAACGTGCTGATGATCTGATGAAGCCAACTCATGTGGTGTGTTCATTCTGGCACCTCCATCTGTTGCAAATCGTTTGTTTCAAAGCCTTTTGCATGGAGAAAATGTGCAATTTTTAATTTTCTCCTAAAGATATCTTTTTCCCTGAGCTCGATTTTCTTTTTTTCGATGAGTTGCAAACGAACTCGTTCGTATTCATCCGGATCAATCTCCTGAAGAGCAATTTGAATGATTTCGTTGGGAATCCTTAAAAATCGGAGTCCGGCAACGATCTTGATTCTCCCCCATTTAAGTTGTGTAAACTTGCCTCTTGCATAAGCCCTAGCAAAGCGTACTTCATCCAAGTATCCTTCTGCTTGCAAGGCATGTAACACCCGTTCCTTGTCCTCAGAAGAAAGTTCGAGCTCCTTCAGTTTTTCCTGAACCTGGCTTAGGCATCGTTCTTGGAAAGAGCAATACCGCTCTAATTTTGCAAGTGCCTGGCGGAATTCATTCGAAAAAGACGATTTCATTGTCTAACCAGCCAACATTAGGTTGCATCCCCGGGCATCGTGATGATCGAGCCTACCGAGGACTTCAAAACCGGCTCCACTTGCCTTTCCTAAGTCTCCTGTAGCAAGAAAAGAGCAGGAGTAAAGGTTTGTCAGGTCCACAAGATTAATGGCGCCTGAGTGGGAATGGCTGCATCCTGCCAAAGGATCAAGCGGGTCGCGAAAACGCACCAGCAGCCATGGCGGCGGCACAAAAATGCCATCGGAAGCTGAATAGGCCTGGGACAACATTTCGGTCATTCCATACTCCGAATGAATGGTGCTTACCCCGAGTTTTTCGCAGAGGAAGGAATGCAGTTGTGGACGAATCCATTCCGGTCCCCTTCCTTTCATTCCTCCGGTTTCCAAAACCACTCCCGGCCATGATGGTGGCGCTGTGCGTGCCCATTCGACCAGTGCAAACGTAACGCCCCACAGCATGGGGATGAGGCCTTTCTTGCGAGCCTTCTGGGCCTCTTCATGCAAATCATTGCCTGCCTTTAAAAAGAAGCCCCCGAATCCATGGCTTTGTTGCTCCAGAAAGAGCTGAGCCATCCAGATCAACGAGGAATCTGGCCTCTCCAAATAGGATGGCAACAGAAAAAAGAAGGCATACTTCTGAATGGATCCGTATTGAAGTTCAAAAGTCCGGAGCGCACTCCACCGGTACAATTCCAAATCGGCAACTGAATGGGTACTGGTTTGCTGGCCTGTGGTTCCACTGGATCGGAAGGCAATTTCTGGACTGCAGTTGCTCGCCAGCACTTCGTGATGCTTGAAGACCTCAATGGGCAAAAAAGGGATTTGGTCGAATGCGGTAATCTGGTCTGCATGAACGCTCAAATGCCGGAGGTATTCCGAATAAACCGGAACGCTATCTGCCTGAAATTGAAAAACCTCCAATGCTAAAGCCTCTGCATCTGACCGGTGGGTAAGTCCGGAGAGCCGATTCAAAAAAGCAGGGGTATCCTTAATCATTGTGAAAATAGGGGTGATGCGCACCCTTCATGGGCAAATTTAGGTTAACTTTACGGTGTATGATGCCCAAAAAATCCGGAATCATAGCCATGGTCCTCGTGGTTTTTTTTGCAGCAGCCTGCCAAAAACAGGACACGTTTCCACTTGAACCTGTACTGACCTTCAAATCCCTGGTTGCAGTTGGTGATTCTGCGGTATTGAATATGGCGTTTACAGATGGCGATGGGGATGTTGGATTGGGCCAGGCCGATACGCTGGAGCCATATCTCTACAATTGTTTTTTGGAGTACCAAGAGAAGCAGGGAAAGGAATTTAAAACCATTTCCCTTCCCATCCCATTCAATTTTCGCATTCCAAAATTGAACCCATCGGGCAAGGCCAAGCCCATCTTGGGGAACATACGGGTCGTGTTAACCCCTACCTTCTACAATCCATTCTCATCTACCGACTCAGTTCGTTTCAAGGTATACATCACAGATCGTGCATTAAACAAAAGCAATGTGATTTCTACCAGTACATTGGCAAAACCCAAATGATGGTCTCCATTGTTCCGGCAAGTGAAGCAGATTTGCCCGAAATCCACAGGATTTACAATCATTTTGTTTTAACAAGTACGGCTACCTTCGATTTAACCGAAAGACCTTTTGACGAGCGCGTTTCCTGGTTCCGGAATCTTCCGACTGGTTGTGTGGTTTATATTGTTCGCGTTGACGGACAGGCAGCAGGATACGGCGCGGTTAGTCCTTGGGGAGGCAAAGAAGGATATGCAGGATGCGGTGAGGTATCTTTGTATCTTCTATCGGATTTTCAGGGTAAAGGGATTGGGAAGATGCTGCTAAAGGAATTGTTGAACGGTGCGCGAGAAGGAGGGCTGCATACACTCATTGCCCGCATTACAACAGAAAACCCAATCAGCATAACCCTTCACCAGAAGGCAGGATTCAAGGAAGTGGGAACTTTAAAAGAAGCAGGCTATAAATTTGGACGAAAACTCAATGTGACCTTTATGCAGGCTATGCTTTGGGAATAAGAGCCAGCCTTATTCAAATTCCCCCACCTTTTTTAGTTTCGAGTCGCTCTCCACCAAACGGAAAACGGTAGAAATATAACGCCCTACTTTATCTCTGCAGAAGGGTTCAAAAGAGGCTGGGAAACGTCCAGGACGATTAACCCCAAGTTTTGAAACAATATTCTCAGGAAGATTATTGATGGCCAGCAACGCGTTTGTTTTGGTATACTTCATTTTGAAAATCACCTTGTTGGCATTTAACTCTTCGATGTCACCCGGGGCAAGCAAGCTAAAAGAAAAACGAAGAATGAGGGTGTCTCCTGTCTTGGGTACACGCTCGGAGGTGTTTTCCATAAAGAAGGTATACACGCGTTGATCACGCCCATTTAAGGTAAAAGATTCCTTTGGTCCACTGGTGGGAGCAAATCCAAGCAAAGCCAAGGACATTACTGCGGCAATGGATGCGGGTTTTAGAAACTTCATAGAAACCAAAGATAACAATTTTGTTACCTGTTGAAAACTTTTTCAAACAAAAAAAGCCCGGAGGCATCCGGGCTTTCCAAAATGAAAAACGATTACCCTTTCGAAATGGATGCTGAAAAGTACTCCCGATTGAGGCGCGCTATGTTGGAAATGGAAATTTCCTTGGGGCACTCGGCCTCACAAGCACCTGTGTTGGTGCAAGAGCCAAAGCCTTCTTCTTCCATTTGATTAACCATAGCCAGCACCCGCTCCCTTCGCTCAGCCTGACCTTGTGGAAGAAGAGCATATTGGGAGACCTTAGCGCTAACAAACAACATGGCGCTGGCATTCTTACAGGCAGCAACACAAGCTCCGCAGCCAATGCACGCAGCTGCGTCCATAGCCAAATCCGCGTCCTCTTTGTTTACGGGGAGGGAGTTGGCATCCTGGGCTTGACCTGTGTTTACCGAGATAAAACCGCCTGCGGCCATGATGCGATCAAACGAACCACGGTCGACAGAAAGGTCTTTTAAAACCGGGAAGGCAGAGGCTCTCCATGGCTCAATGACAATTGTTTCTCCGTCGGAGAAATTTCGCATATATAACTGGCAAGTTGTAGTTGCCTGCTTGGGTCCATGTGCTCTTCCGTTGATGTACATGCTGCACATACCGCAGATGCCTTCTCGGCAGTCGTGGTCGAAAACAACCGGAGCCTCACCCTTGCGAACAAGTTCCTCGTTCATAACATCCATCATTTCCAAAAACGACATGTCGGAATTGATGTTGGAGATGCTGTAGTCAACAAATTTCCCGGGAGTTTGGGTGTTTTTCTGTCTCCAGATTTTGAGTTTGAAGTTCATACTCTTTGCGTTTTTCGTTGGTTACTTATATGACCGTACAGCAAGCTTAATGTTCTCGTAGCGCAACGGCTCTTTGTGCAAAGCAGGGTCTTGGTCCAGACCTTTAAACTCCCATGCAGAAACGTAGGCAAAATCTTCATCGTTGCGCTTAGCCTCGCCGTCCTCCTGGTATTCGGTGCGGAAGTGTCCACCGCAGCTTTCGTTGCGGTTTAACGCGTCAACCACCATCAACTCACCCAACTCAATGAAATCAGCAACCCGGAAAGCTTTATCCAAGTCTGGATTCATTTCATCAAGAGAACCGGTAACACGCACATCCTTCCAAAAATCTTCGCGCAGTTTTCGGATCATCTCTCTTGCTTTGGTTAGGCCCTCGGCGCTGCGGGCCATGCCGCAATAATCCCACATGATCTTACCCAACGCTTTATGAAAATCATCCACAGTGCGGGTTCCTTTGATGGAAAGCAATTTTTCCATGTTCGCACGAGCATTACGCTCTGCTTCCTCAAAAGCAGGATGAGAAGTAGGAATGGGCTTCGTGAAAATTTCACCGGCTAAGTAATCGCCGATGGTATAAGGCAAAACGAAGTAGCCATCTGCCAATCCTTGCATAAGAGCTGAAGCACCCAATCGGTTGGCTCCATGATCGGAAAAATTAGCCTCACCCGCTGCATACAGGCCGGGTACACTGGTCATCAAATTATAATCAACCCATAATCCACCCATGGTGTAATGCACAGCAGGGTAAATCCGCATCGGAACCTGATAAGGATCCTCGTTGGTGATGTGCGCATACATGTCGAACAAATTCCCATACCGGGCCTCCACAACCTCCTTGCCCAGGCGCTTGATGGAATCGGCAAAGTCTAAATAAACAGCCAACCCTGACTCTCCAACGCCTCGTCCTTCATCACAAACCTCTTTGGCTGCTCTGGATGCGATGTCGCGCGGGGCAAGGTTTCCAAAAGAAGGATACTTGCGCTCCAAGTAGTAATCGCGGTCCTCTTCGGGAATATCCTGTGGACGTTTCTTCGAGTCTTCTTTACGTTTGGGAACCCACACTCGACCGTCGTTTCGCAAAGACTCGGACATGAGGGTTAGCTTCGATTGATAATCACCCGTTACTGGAACACAGGTTGGGTGAATCTGCGTGAAACAAGGGTTGCCAAAGAATGCTCCCTTTTTGTGGGCTTTCCAAATGGCAGTGACATTAGAACCCATTGCGTTGGTGGAGAGGAAAAAAACGTTTCCATATCCGCCGGTTGCCAAAACCACAGCGTGAGCAAAGAACCGCTCGAGCTTGCCGGTAACCAGGTTTTTTGCGATGATGCCTCTTGCTTTACCATCGATGACGACAACATCCACCATTTCGTGGCGGGTGTATTGTTTCACATTCCCAAGACCAACCTGACGCTCAAGCGCAGAGTAGGCGCCCAACAGCAATTGCTGACCGGTTTGGCCACGGGCATAAAATGTGCGCGAAACCTGAGAGCCTCCAAAGGACCGATTGTCGAGCAAGCCTCCGTATTCACGAGCAAACGGTACGCCCTGTGCAACGCATTGATCGATGATGTTTACGCTGACCTCGGCAAGGCGGTGCACGTTTCCTTCGCGAGCACGGAAGTCACCACCTTTGATCGTATCATAGAACAAACGATATACAGAATCGCCATCGTTCTTGTAATTCTTTGCAGCATTGATTCCGCCCTGAGCAGCAATGGAATGCGCACGGCGTGGACTGTCCTGAAAGCAGAATGCCTTTACGTTATAACCAAGCTCACCCAAGGTTGCTGCAGCTGCACCTCCGGCCAATCCTGTACCCACAACAATCACATCGAGTTTGCGCTTGTTGGCTGGATTAACAAGCTTAATGGAGGCCTTGTGTTTGGTCCATTTTTCGGCCAATGGGCCGTCTGGAATTTTTGAATCCAACATAGTCCGTTTACAACGAGTTAGTGGTTAAAGAAAAAATAAAGCGGCATGAGGGCAAATAGGCCCGGGATGAGCACTGCAAAGCCATATCCGATGGTGTGGATGATGGGGGTGTATTTGCGGTGATTGATGCCAAACGTTTGAAAGGCACTTGCAAATCCGTGCCATAAGTGAAATGCAATAGCCAATTGAGCCAAAACATAAAGCACAACGGCCCAAGCTTCTTGCTGGAAGCAGGTAACGACAACTTTGTACAAGTCTTTAACAACAACCTCGCGGATGGACATCATTGCTCCTTCAGAGCTTGCCTGATTTACATCCAGCGTAGATTGCACTTTGCCATCCGGAGTGTAATATTCAAAATACGATTGTGTGGGCACAGAGCCGAACTTGTATTCGTACCAAAACTGCTGCATGTGCACAACAATGAACACCAGGATAATGGTTCCTAAAATGCCCATGTTGCGCGAAGACCAAATGGAATTCGACTGAGGATTATTGGCACCGTATCCCTGAGGGCGAGCAGCCTTATTCTTACGCGTGAGAATCAAACTGGTGAACACGTGTGTAAGAATGAGCAGGTAATTGACGTAAGAAACTATTTTTATCAGTGGATTGGTGGTCATAAACTTTGCATACGCGTTGAAGGCTAAGCCATCATCGTGTTTGAAAAGCTGCAGATTTCCAATGAGGTGAATCACCAGAAAGGTGCACAAAAAGAGACCGGATGCCGCCATGAGCAGCTTTTTGCCGATGGTGGTGGTGAGGAGGGGTTTTGCAGTGTACTTCATAGGCGATAGACGAACAGCATGTTAACAATCAAAACCGAAAAAGGGTTTTGCACGTGGGCACAAAAGTAGAACCTGCGTTGGAAGTATGCAGGTCTAGGATGAAATGGAGAGATGCATTTTTAACCAACCTGCTTATTTAAAAAGGTTACAAATAAGCAAGCGGATGGCGATTGGCCAACAAAAACGGGCTTCTAAAGTCCAAAAAAACGTTAACTAACTGAAGAGCAGCCTATTGAAAGATTTGTTTTTTCGGAATGATCGATTTACCTTCGCGTCGCTTGCAAAAATCGACGTTATACATGAACCGCATCCTTAGCCTTCTCCTGTGCCTGTGCCTTCTGGCATCCGGGGGAAACCTGCAGGCCAAGGTGAAATCTGGCGGGAAAAGAAAGGCGGGAAAGACTGCCGTTCGCAAGCATTCCAGCCGGAGCCGGTCTGCTTATAGGGTGCGCTACCGAAAGTCTTACAAATCTGCACGGAAAGCACCGGCAAGGCCTCAACAGCTGTTTAAGGACACTGCGAGGCTGCGGTCTTTATTCTCTCCAACGCTTAGTTCGGAAGAAGCCGCTTTCATAGAGGACAACGACGAGGCAATGGGCATGTATGCCGATGATCCAACCTTCGATGCGTTTGGCCTAGAGGATACCATCAACATCAACCCTTACCGCATAGACCTTTCCAAGCTTACGGATTCAATCTCCATTAGGCTTCAGGATCAAAACCAATGCGATTACGTTCACCCTTTCAAAGGAAACGTTACCTCCGGCTTTGGATACCGCTGGGGAAGACCCCACATGGGCTACGACATCGATCTTGAAACAGGAGACAGCGTGAAGAGTGCGTTTGAAGGCACCGTACGCATTGCGCGCCGAAGCCCTTCGTTTGGCTACGTTGTGATGGTACGCCACAAGAACGGCCTCGAAACCATTTATGCCCACTTATCCTATCTGGCAGTTCGTCCCGGAGATCATGTCGAAGCCGGTGACTTGGTTGGATTAGGCGGTAACACTGGCCATTCTTTCGGAAGCCACCTTCACTTCGAAGTGCGGTACAAAGGCATGCCTTTAGACCCATCCCGCCTTATCTCCTTCTCCGACTATTGCCTGCACAAAGATGAAGTCGTTATTACCAGAGACTGCTTCGACTATTGGTACGGAGGAAAGCACCGGAAAGGCGGCAATCACGTGCGGATTAAGTATTACAGAGCACGTAAAGGTGACTCATTGTACAGCATTGCCCGGAAACTCGGCACAACAACACGTGTCCTCCAGCGACTAAACAAACTGCGTGGCAAATCCATTGCCAAGGGCAGGTTGTTGCGCTACGTGTAGGTCCTCTCTCAATTGAATACTTGAAGGTTAAAACCATCCCAACCGGTTTGGTATTGCAGCAATGGCCTATTGGCAGGCCCTTTGGCAACCGATCCATCGGTAAGCACAAACTCAGAGCCGCAGCACGTATCTTTTGCCATGATTTGGGTATTGTTTACTGAAACCCGGCAAAAATCAGCCACTTGAAACGGGCAATGACGATCGAAAGCCAGGAACTCGTCGTTCGATTTTCGGTAGACAATGATTCCTCTGGACCCGCCGGTTACATAAACCCAGCCCCCCGGCACATTCAACTTGTTGAACTGGGGATCTGAAGGGCTAATGGTAAAATTTACACGTACGTAGGGGACGTAGGGCTCGTTGCTTTTCTTGCACGAAAACAGGCAAACCGCCGCTCCGAGAAGAAGAGTAAAAAAAAGAGTGCGCATAATTTTCAACTCCCCAAAACTACATGAATTTGTCCGTTGAAGGTGGGAACGAGGAGCAAATAGAATCGGTTGCATTTCTCAATCCTTCAGCGGCGATCATCAAAGATCGATAGTGCAAGGCACGTATACTTCCGCAGAGAGCGGCACATCGAAACGGAAGAAAATGGTTACGTAATCATGCGCGGATACAACACCGGCCGGCTGGGAGCAGCATCGTTTCGTATGTTCATCACCTGCATGTGGAGCAGGTAAAGGCCATCGGGAATTGCATTCGGTACATATATAAACTCTGTTATGAAAGCATTTCTGCGAGGGGCATGAGGCCACTGCCAAAAGGCCTTGTGTGCGAGGAGTGCACCCGAGTCCACTTCTTTATCCACAGAAGGCAGGTCAACCAACAAGTGACGCACTCCGAGCCTTGCCAACTCGGCGCAAATAGCCGGATCTAAATAAGGAGGATTGGTGTTTGAGTATTTGCGGGTACGCTTACCCTCTTCGTTCGGCAGCGTGCGCAGCACAAGGGCATCTATCCCCTCCGAAAAAGAGGCCCAAGGAATTTGGTGAAACGCAATGCATTGATCGCCTCCGACCGGTTCTGGCCGAGCGCTCACCACCAATGCCTCGCACCAAGAGGGCCGAAAGCATAGACTTATGGGCAACTCCTCGGCCACAATATGACCCAAGGACTCGGTGTGGGTAGCATGTGCGTGGGGGTTGAAGGCGAGATTGTTGAAGTTAACGGAAGCTCCACGAGAGACCGAACCGACCCATTCGCCCATTTGCACCGGTTCCACCTTGGGCGCATCCAAATACCACGCAACGGGATTGTGTTCAGAGCCTTCGAGAGGAATCGAAAGGTCTGTGGGTTCGAAGAGATTGTAGGTTCTCCCGCTTGGCGGAAACATCCAGGGGCCGGGTATAGCAGATTCTTCCATGGTGCATTTTTTTGAGCCCTAAACACTTTTTTACTCGGCTCAGGCCTGCAAATTTCTACTTTTATGCCCATGTCAGGAGCAGGAAATTCCAGCGCCAAACCTTTTTGGCGTCAGCGAGGCAACATTTCAGTGGTGATGAGCATGAGCTTGGTCCTCTTGATGATGGGCATTGTTTGGACCTTGGTTGCCCTTGCGGGGCAAACGAGGAAAAGCTTGCAAGAAGCAATTGGCGTGGTGGCGGTATTGAAAGAGGGCACATCTCCTGTTCAGGCCCTATCGCTGAAAAGCAAATTAAACCGTTTGTCGGGGGTTGCCGGTGTTCATTATGTACCGGCCGATGTTGCCGCTCGACAATTGCAAGAAGAGCTCGGAGAGGATTTTATAACCTTTATTGGATACAACCCTCTGCTCTCCACCCTGGAGATTCGTATGAGCGGGGAATCGGCTTCTGCCGATGGATTAAGAGAAATAGCCGAATCGCTCAAGGCTTTTCCTGAAATCAAAGAGACCAGAATTCAAGAGGATGTAGCAGAGGCCTTGGATTCTGTACTAAAAAAAATCGGGCTAGGAGTCTTGGCCTTCGCAGGCCTTCTGGGGGTATTGTGCGTTACGTTAATTCACCAGTCGATCCGCATCTCCATTTTTTCACAACGATTTGGCATAAAAACCATGCAGCTGGTGGGAGCCACCACCGCTTACATTCGCCAGCCATTTTTGCGCACGGCTATGGTCCAGGGGTTCATGTCTGCCCTTTGCGCAGGGCTTATGATGACCGGCATTCTGGCAGCGCTAAACAGCCCTTTACCTGAAATTGGGAGCCTTCTCAACGTCACTTTTTTGATGCAAGCCTTCGGAATGATGCTGGCTCTTGGCATCTGCATTTCCATTGCATCTACCTGGGTTGCTGTTGGAACCTACCTAAGAAAAGAATCTGTTTTCCTTTATCAATAAACCCCATGCAACGAAACAACCGTGCCTCCGTGCGTGAGAGCAACCCAAACAATGCCCCAAACCAGTTTGTTTTTGGGAAAGAAAATTATAAGTGGATGCTTATTGGATTGGTCATCATTTTTACAGGCTATGTAATGATGATTGGCGGTGGATCGGAAGATCCAAACCAATTCAGCGATGCCCTGTTCAACACCCAAAGACTTACAGTTGCTCCGGTATGCATACTTTTGGGTTTTGTGGTGGAGATATTTGCTATTTTCAGGAAACCAAAAGGCGAATCATAACCTACTCATCTTACATCTGATTCTACTTGGACGCCATTCAAGCCATCCTGCTTGCCATTATTGAAGGCATCACGGAGTTCCTGCCCATTTCCTCTACTGGCCACATGGTATTGGGTTCTTCCTTGATGGGCATAGCTTCAGACCCATTTGTAAAGCTGTTTACCGTTGCCATTCAATTTGGTGCTATCCTTTCGGTATTGGTGTTGTATGCTCCGCGTTTTTTAAAGAGCATTAAGTTTTACATGATATTGCTTATAGCCTTTATTCCTGCAGCTATAGCCGGGAAACTGTTCAACGACTTAATTGACCAATTGCTGGAAAGCGTAACCACCATTGGCATTACCCTTTTGGTGGGTGGGGTTGTGTTGGTTTACATAGATCGTTGGCTGGAAAAAGGTGTAAAACAGAGTTCAGGCGACGAAGATGCCTCGATACCGACTCCCAAGAAAGCCTTTGTGATTGGAATGTTCCAATGCATAGCCATGATTCCGGGGGTGAGCCGATCTGCCGCCACCATCATCGGTGGACTGGTTCAGGGATTAAACAGAAAGCAAGCAGCGGAATTTTCTTTCTTTCTGGCAGTTCCCACCATGCTGGCCGCAACGGTTTACAAACTGTTTTCCTATTGGAAATCAGGCCAAACAATTACCTCGCACGAATGGATGATGTTGGGCCTTGGAAATGTGGTGGCATTTTTGGTTGCAATGGCTGCCATTAAAGCATTCATCGGACTGCTCACCCGCAATGGATTCAAATGGTTTGGATATTACCGAATTGCTGTCGGACTGATCATACTGATTCTTCAATCGGTTTACAACCTTAGTATAATTTAACAGCGGGTATGGAAACATCTGTTGCCATCACCTCGAAGCTGCCGGCTGCCGGCACTACCATATTTTCCGTGATGACCGCTTTGGCTCAGCAGCACAAGGCGTTGAACTTAGCCCAAGGTTTTCCCGAGGAGGATTGCGCCAATGATTTGAAAGCCCTGGTAACCCGATACATGCGCAAGGGATTAAACCAATACGCCCCCATGCCCGGCGTGATGAAACTCAGGGAAGCCATCTCTGAAAAAACCCAGAGACTGTACTCCGGAAACTACCATCCGGAAACAGAGGTAACCGTTACCGCTGGTGCCACGCAAGCCCTTTTTACTGCGATTGCTGCCTTTGTGCGCGAAGGAGATGAGGTAATCGTGTTTGAGCCGTGTTACGATTCTTATGTGCCTGCAATTGAGTTAAATGGTGGCAAAGCCGTTTTTACCCAACTGAAGCTGCCGGGCTATTCGCCTGATTGGGATGAGGTAAAAAAACTGATCAAGCGGCAAACCCGGATGATCATCATCAACACCCCAAACAACCCTGCCGGAAGCGTTTGGACTGCTGCCGACATGTCAAAGTTGGAAAAGCTCACGCGTAATACCGACATCATCATACTCAGCGACGAGGTATATGAGCATATGGTGTTCGACGGTATAGAACATCAAAGCATCGCGCGCTATCCGAAACTGGCGGAACGCAGCTTAATCGTCTCCTCATTTGGCAAAACCTTCCATCAAACCGGATGGAAAATTGGTTATTGCTTGGCTCCGGAGCGCATCATGGCAGAGTTCAGAAAAGCCCATCAGTTTGTAGTTTTCTCTGTACATCATCCGGCTCAATGGGCGTTGGCAGATTTTCTAGCCAGCCAAAGGCCGGAATCCACGCTTCCCGAATATTATCAAAAAAAACGCGACTTGTTTCGAAGTTTGATTCAAGGTTCAAAGTGGGAAATTTTACCTTGTCAAGGCACCTATTTTCAACTCCTCAGGTATGCTGACATCTCGGATGAAAAAGATGTAGCCTTTGCTCACAGAATGGTGGTGGAAAAAGGCCTTGCGGCCATTCCTGTATCGGTCTTTTACCACAAACCTGTAGACAAAAAAGTGCTGAGATTTTGTTTCGCAAAGAACGACGAAACCCTCGAAAAAGCTGCACATATTCTGCATTCCTTTTAATTCCATCACTCATGGAATCTACTCTTACCCGCACCTTCTTGGACAATACCCTAGAGCAGTATCTGATTTTTGCTGCCATTTTGCTGTCCGGACTGCTTCTTAAACGGGTTATATCATGGGTTTTTACCCGAATCATTTATAGGATATTCCGAAAGTTTAGCCGCGAGGTTGGCTTTGCTAAACTCATGGAATTGTTGAAAAAACCATTCGGAACGTTCATTTCCATCCTTACCATTTATGCTGCCTTTATGCAGCTCCATTTCCCAGAAAGCTGGCACCTAGCCGATCGATCCAGCTTGGGTATACGTCTTTCACTTTATAAAGGAACGCAAGTTGCTCTTGTTTTTTCATTCACATGGATTGTTTTGAGGATGGCCGATTTTGTTGGGTTGGTGATGGTCGATCGGGTGAAAAAATCGGGCAGTTTGCTTGACCCTCAAATCATTCCATTTATCAAAGAGGCTACTAAGATTATACTCTCTCTGGTAAGCATTTTCTTTATACTGGGAGCCTTGTTTAACCTAGACATTACCTCGTTGATTGCCGGTTTGGGTATAGGTGGTTTGGCGTTTGCACTGGC
The DNA here is from genome assembly GCA_040374085.1 of Flavobacteriales bacterium. Taxonomy (GTDB): domain Bacteria; phylum Bacteroidota; class Bacteroidia; order UBA4408; family UBA4408; genus JBEIVB01. Next base: position 15,085 of record JBEIVB010000045.1, read on the forward strand.
AGCCAAGGAGAGTCTAGAAAATCTCCTAGGATCCTTCACCATTTTTCTGGATAAGCCATTTCATGTAGGCGACATCATCGAAACCTCGGGGGTAAAAGGAACCGTTGAACACATTGGGTTTCGAAGCACTAGGGTGCGTACCATGGAGAACAGTCTGATTACCATTCCCAATAAAAAAATGGTGGATGGGGTTCTGGATAACCTCAGCCTCCGCAACCAGGAGCGTCAACGCATGACCTTTGCATTCGATCATGGAGCTTCAATTGCTGCTTACCATGGATGTGCAGCCGCATTGGATGCTTATCTGAAAAAGCATCCCAAAATAAAACCGAATGCTGCAGCCTCTCTTTATGAGGTTAACGCGCAAGGAGGCATAGACATCGTTTGTCTATTTTTTGTTTTGTCTACCGACTGGGAAACCGTGGCCTCTGTTCGATCCGATGTTTGTCAAAAAATGCTCGAAGAGGCAAGGAAACTTGGAGTGGCCTTCTTCACAGGACAAAACCAAGCCCATGGCTAAAACAAAACCTAAATTTTATGTGGTATGGGTTGGGCTTCGGCCGGGCATTTATGATACTTGGGATGCCTGCAGCAAACAGGTTACCGGCGTTGCCGAAGCGCGGTATCGATCCTACACAACCAAACATGAAGCCGAACAGGCCTTTCATAGCGGTCCTCCGGCTCCAACCCGCGCAACCCCTAAACCCAAACCCAGTGGGGCTGGAAAACCGCAGAGTGGGCTGTGTGTAGATGCAGCTTGGAATACCGTAACCGGTTGGGTTGAGTATAGAGGGGTGGTGATTCCCCAAGGAAAAGAGGTTTTCCGGCAAGGTCCTTATCCGGATGGCACCAACAATATTGTTGAATTTTTGGCGCTTGTACACGGCCTTGCTTGGTGCAAACAGCACAACCTTACCGGCATGCCCATTTACAGCGATAGCCAAACAGCTTTGGGTTGGGTGAAAAGAAAAAAGGCCAACAGCAAGCACACCTTTCACAGCGGAAACGAAATCCTGAGGGATCTTTTGGAAAGAGCTGAGAAGTGGCTTGCGGCCCATAACTGGAGCAATCCATTGCATAAATGGGATACCAAAAATTGGGGGGAGATACCCGCCGATTTTGGAAGAAAGTAGCCCCTTAAGTGATAAATCCCTAACTTAGGGCTTGTTATGCGTTCCGCTTATGCTCTCCTCTAAAGACATTCTCCAATCCCTTCAGCGTCAGGGTGCTTATGTACCGCAGGAAGAAATGCTGGAGGTGGGACGGAGAAAAGGCAAGCTGTTCATTGGTCTACCAAAAGAAACCTCTTTTCAAGAGAATCGAATTGCTTTGGTGCCGGATTCGGTTGCCCTGCTGGTCAACAATGGCCACAACGTGGTGGTAGAAACCGGTGCAGGCAAAGGCAGCAACTTCGATGACAAAGATTACAGCGAAGCAGGAGCCGAGATTGCATACAGCACCGAGGGTGTGTTTAAAGCAGACATCATGCTTAAGGTTGCCCCACCATCACCGGAGGAAATCAATCTTATGCAACGGAGACAAACCCTCTTCTCTGCATTGCAGCTTACCGCACAGCGCGACAATTTTGTGCAGGCCCTCATGGATAAAAAAGTAACGGCCATTGCATTCGACCACATCAAAGATGAAGACGGCATTTATCCCGTTATCCGAAGCATGAGCGAAATAGCCGGTAATACTTCGATTCTCATAGCCGCAGAATATCTGAGCAACACCAACAACGGACAAGGAGCCATGTTTGGCGGCGTTACCGGAGTTGCGCCTACCGAGGTAGTCATCATTGGAGCCGGAACCGTTGGAGAGTTTGCGGTACGTGCTGCGCTTGGATTGGGTGCTGTGGTGAAAGTTTTCGATAACTCTTTGTATCGTTTAAGAAGGCTTCAAAGCGATTTGGGCATACGCGTGTTCACATCTATTTTACAACCTAAGGTTTTATTAAAGCATCTGAAAACAGCGGATGTAGCCATTGGTGCCCTGCGCGCTCCTGAAGGAAGAACGCCTTGTGTGGTAACCGAAGAAATGGTGAGCGAGATGAAGTACGGATCGGTTGTAATCGATATTTCCATTGACCAGGGCGGATGTTTTGAAACCTCTGAGGTAACCAATCATACCAAACCTGTTTTCAGAAAGTACGGAGTAATCCATTATTGCGTGCCCAACATAGCTTCACGTGTGGCCAGAACGGCTTCCTATGCACTCAGCAACGTATTTACACCCGTTTTGTTGGCCATGGGTGAAGAAGGAGGCATAGAAAACATGCTCCGACGACATTCGGGAGTTAGGCATGGCGTTTACATCTACAACGGCATCTTAACAAATAAGTATCTCGGAGAAACATTCAACATACCTTATAAAGATATTGATTTACTCATGTCTGCCATCTAAAAAAGCTAACCCACATGGATGCATCTTTTGGCAGACGCCTGCGCCTGTTTTTAATTGGAGTGGTCATTGGCTCGATAGCCATGTACTTTATGGTTTTTCGGGAACGAGATCTCTATAAAACCCCAACAAAAATTATTCAAGAACGCGTGCTGAAGCATCCATCTTCCATTACCCCGCGTGCACAGTGCCTGATGGAATGCTATCAGGTTTTACCGAACGAAATACGACAATTGGTGGAGAACAGCGACATCGCTTTTTCAAAAAGTGACGTTCACAGAAAACCCAACCCCATTTACCGGTTTGAACCTGAAACTCCTGGAAAACTGGTTGCGGTTTGGTTTGAGGTTGGCGATACCACCAGCACCCTGCTCGATTTGGAATTTGCGAACGGATCTTCTGCTTGTCCTTGTCCTGCTGCATCTGCAGACAAGAAAAAGGCAAAGTAAAAAAGTGGGGGGGCTACCCCACCCTTTGAGCATTCTCTCCGTAATGGGAGAATAAGAACATCTCTGGTCATGCACATTAAAAAGAACATTGCCATAAGCGACTCCGGATTCATTTTCAATCCCGGAACAGGCGATTCCTTCTCCACCAATCCGGTCGGGTTAGAAATGATTCGGTTGATTCAAGAAGGAAAAAAACGGGAAGACATCGTACTTGCCCTCACCAGCAAGTATCACGTAGAACCCACCACGGCCGAGAAAGATCTGGCAGAATTTCTGATGATGCTTCAAACCCTGCAACTGGTTCAGGAAAATGAATAAACGGAAGGTAACCGTTGCTGTATCCGGATTGAACAACATCGACAGTCCGGGCCCAGGCATTCCTGTGATTCGCGCTTTACGAGAAAGCGCGCGATACGACGTTAGAATAATCGGCCTCTCGTATGAGACCCTTGAACCGGGCCTTTATATGCATGATCTGGTGGACAAGTCATACCAGATTCCATTGCCATCTGCCGGTGTTGACAGCCTTTTAGAGCGGTTGCGTTACATACATCAGCAGGAAAAACTGGATGTAATCATTCCCAACTTCGATGCCGAACTGCAAAACTTCATCAAAGCTGCTGCTCGATTGGAAAACGAGTTTGGCATTAAAACGTTCTTGCCAACGTTGGAGCAATTTGAATCGAGGCATAAATCCAACTTATTTGAATTCGGCCAGAAAAACGGTGTTAAAGTTCCCTACAGCAAAATGATATTTTCCGCTGCTGAAATCCATCAACTGCACACCGAGTTCAGTTACCCATTGGTGGTAAAAGGAAAATACTACGAGGCTACCGTTGCGAATTCACCGGAGCAAGCCATAAACTACTTTCATAAAATGAATGCGAAGTGGGGCCTTCCGGTTATAGTGCAGCAATTTGTTTCTGGCAATGAAGTGAACGTAACCGCCATTGGCGACGGAAAAGGACGCTGCGTAGGTGCTGTGCCTATGCGCAAACTATACATTACCGACAAAGGCAAGGCTTGGGCGGGCATCAGCCTAGAAGACCCAACTCTCATCGAAATTGCGCACCGCGTTATTGGCAACTCTAGTTGGCGTGGAGGAACGGAGTTGGAATTCATCAAAACCAATGAAGGTGAATATTACCTTTTGGAAATAAATCCTCGTTTCCCTGCATGGGTTTATTTGGCTGCCGGTTGTGGGCAAAACCATCCCGAACAATTGGTTGCCTTGGCATTGGGTGAATCCGTTGAAACGCAGGAAAAATACGATACCGGAAAACTCTTTGTCCGATATTCTTACGATCTCATCGTAAACCTATCTGAATTCGAAACAATTTCCACAACAGGAGAACTATAATTACCCCATGAGCAAGCTGCCTTACGAACGTCCCGTTATTCAAAAACTGAATACCGGAACCATGAATAAATTCGGAACCCGAACCGAATACGCTCCGGTAACGCACATTGATGGCGTGTCGGTTAAAGAGATCATTCGGGAGTATGGTTCCCCCTGCTTTGTGCTTTCTGAGCGGCAAATCCGAAAAACCTACCAAGGCGCAGTGCGCGCGTTCAAAACACGGTATCCAAAAGTGCAATTTGCTTGGAGCTACAAAACCAACTATCTGAATGCGGTGTGCAATGTGTTTCACCAAGAGGGTGCTTGGGCAGAAGTAGTATCGGGGTTTGAATACAACAAGGCACTAAAAAATGGCGTGCCCGGGACCAAAATTTTATTCAATGGTCCGGAGAAAACCAAAGAGGATCTGCAACAGGCAATTGAAAACGAATCGCCTATACACATCGACCATTTCGATGAGTTGTATGAAATTGCAGCCCTAGTTGAATCCGGCAAAAAGAAAGCGAAGGTTGCCATTCGGGTAAACATGGATACCGGAGTATATCCCATTTGGGATCGATTTGGATTCAACTATGAAAACGG
>JBEIVB010000226.1:0-2014 GCA_040374085.1 Flavobacteriales bacterium
GGTGAAGGCTGGCGAGTACGAAGGCTCAGGAATTTACAACATCAAAACCCGTAAAGAAAAGCGCGTTGAGTTGCAATACAAGCAACAAGTAAAAGCCTATACACGTAAGGTGCGGATACCTCAGCGGCAATTCATGAACCACAGCCCTACCCTTGGGCGTATGCAAGAAAAGAGCATCAATAAACACATTAAAATGTGCTTCAAATGAACGACTTCATCCAAGCGATATTAACCCTCCTCAGAGGCGTTACCGACATCCAGCACGTTGCTATTTATAACCAACAATATGAGCGCATCAACTCAGGCAATGAAGACGGGGAAGAGGGCTATCTCTTTGCTATGCCTGCCGTGTTCGTGGAGTTTGACTTCAGCACCATTCAGCTCATGGGCCAAGGTTATCAGCTTTATGACCCCACCCTAATCACCCTCCACATCGTTATGCAGGAGCTGGATGCCGGGAGCGGTCTGCTCGATCAAAACACGAATTTCATAACCTTGCGAAACAACATCTTTCTTGCTTTAGAAAAGAAATACGTTGCTCAAAGCGGGCTGCTTATACGAACAAGCGAAGCACCGGACTACGGGCACAACAACCTTTATGTGTTCAAGCAGACCTACACCACCACGTTTGTCGATGCGATTGGGAAAGACCCCATAAATGGTGTAACTTTGCAACCGCCCATCAATTTTAACATTACAAACACCATATAAATGGCACGGACGATAGCCGAGGTAAAAGCTCAGATGATTGCGCAGAAGAATGCGCTGCAAGAGCTGAACGGGTTAGACAGCCCATCGCAGACCGCCTTCTGGAACCTGTATGTGTTCTTGGTGGCCGCTGCCATTGTTACGTTTGAGACCATTAACGACGTTTATACGGCCACTTGGCAGACCTTGTTGGATAAGAGCTACCCCGGAAGCCAAAAGTGGGTATTAAAGCAAGTATTTAAGTTTCAATACAGCACCACCACGCCTCAGTTTGTGCAATACAACGAGGACACGAATACGGTGGGCTACCCTGTAACCAACACCGAGCTGCAAATCATAACAAGGGCAGGTGTGGAGACCTTGGTGAACAAGACCGTGCTTGTCAAGGTGGCCAAGAGCGAACCTCCTGCTCCTTTGGATGCCACCGAGCAAAACAGCTTACTTTCATACCTTTACGCTAATGGCTTCGCGGGCATCACTTACGCTGTTATCAGCCTTCAGCCGGATAGGCTTTATGTGGTGGGTAACGTGCTGTATTCAGGGCAGTATGCCTCCACTATTGAGCAGAGCGTGATTGATGCTTTGGATGCGTTCCTTGCGAACTTCAGCCAGTCGAACTTCAACCAAGCCTTCACCATCAATCAAATCATTGATGTGATACAGAGCGTGCCGGGTGTTATCGACTTCGTCCCTTCCGAGATGGCAGGCAGGCGGCAGATAGTGGCGTGGAGCGGAAGAACAAAGTTCTACGATTTGGCCGCAGGGGTTAACCAAGTGAAGTACAAGCCTTATGCGGGTTATATCATTCAGGAAGATGCAACCAATAAGACCTTTGTAGATACCTTAACCTTCGTTGCCTCCGATGTTATTTGACATTGATTTTTATAAGTTTTGGGTAAACAACACCCCTACTCAGCGCAGGAAGCCCAAGCGGAACGCGAGGGGCAAGGTGTATATGCGCCCTTTGATGTGGCTCAGGGAGCTGACTTATGTGGACAAGATGACCACCGGAGCGGGTGCTGTGGTGTGGAGTGTAGGAGCGACATACACCGAGCTTCAGAAGGTGGTTTATAACGACAATAGGCAGCTCTACCAAGTGTTGGAGGGTGCAACCCCACCTGCGGGAACGCTGCCAACAGACGCGCCCTATTGGAGGTTATTATCAACTAACTGGGTAGGCATGGACTGGCAGCGGAAAGCGACTGCCGAAAAGCTGAAGTTGGAGTATTACCTAAACTTGTATTTCGGCAGCACGTTCAGGCAACCTCCCTTGGTGAGCGACATATACATTCAGACCACGCTGGCA
>JBEIVB010000230.1:0-1870 GCA_040374085.1 Flavobacteriales bacterium
GCGTGGCAAATGGCCCGCTGCCTATGGTATAAGTGCCGGAAAGCGGAGCTACCGCAGAGGTAGAGGCCGTAATCGCAAAGGAAAATTGCAGGGCCGAAGGAACATCTGCCAGCAAGTTACCCGCCCCATCCATACTCGAAGGCAAGATATCCGTGTAAGAAGAACCTGTGGTGTAGTTCGGACCAAGAGAGAAAAACAAATTGAACATGCCAGATGTCTCCACATTGCCGTTCAACTCAGATGGAAAATACGAAATGCCAACCGTTCCGGATGGAGCATTAGAGGTGGTAACCGTGTACACGCGCGAAACAGAGGACTGCCCGCCTACCGAAGCCACCGACTCGCTGAAACGACGGATGGTGGTAAACTCAAAGTTAACCGGCCCGGTTAAGGTGATGCCCAAATTACCGGTGTTGCTCGGGCTTATGGTGGTGGAAGTCACTGTGCCCGAATACTCCACGTAACCATTGCCCGAGGCCAATGATGGAACGGTGTTGATCACACGAGAGGCATCTGTTTCATTCAATAAAACCCCGGTGCTGCCCAACAAAAGGTTGTTGCCGTTTAGATTTAGGTTGCCGGAAACGAAATCTACATTCCCAGAAACAGCAAAATCCGTGTTGAGCGAAACGTTCCCACCCGAATTGATGGAGATGTTGTTGAAGCTGCTTGCAGCCCCGGAGATGCTGATGGTACTGTTTCCGGAGCTGTTGAACACCAGATTGGTGTTTTGCGTGATGATTGTTCCATAAGGTCCAACGTTCAAACTGCCTTTAATTATCATGTTGGAAGACTGATTGGACAACCTAATTTTTGAGGGAAACATGGATGAAGTTTGTCCCAATGTAACGTTACCGTTAATGGTTAAGGTATGGGCAAAAGGAGCAACCACGGTATCGCCAATCAAACTGGAAATATCTGACAAAGAGAGAGAACCCGCGCCCAGGTCGGTTGAGGGGAAATCCAGACTGGCGAGGTGAACATAGGCCTGGGCCGTTAATGACACTGCAGCAGGATAACCGGGACCGTTGGTAGAGGTCCACTCTTTTCCTCGGTTCCGGGGTATGGTAAACGACCAACTGGTGTAGATAAGCGTGCTGCTTGGCCCATAAGTGGGAGAAATACTGGTTGGCGCTAAGAAGCCATCCTGCCAAAGAGTCAAAGCGCGGTTAATGGTAAAATTGGATTGGAAGTTCACCGTCGAATTTTCAATCGTAATGCCCTCGTAGGCAATTCCCGCAGCACCACTAACCGAATAGGTTCCCGACCTAAAATAAAGCTTGGAGAAACCGGCCATGTTTATGCTCCCGTTGATGACCACATTTCCTCCTCCCCATAAATTCAGGGTGGCTGAACTGCCCATATTCAGAGTTGCACCGGCGTTGATTTGAAGGTTCCGCGCACCCCGCGTTTGAAAGTTCGAAATGTTGGGTGAGTTTACGGTAGGGGGAATTATAACATTTGTATTTTGTCCCGGCATCCAACCCAAATTCCAATTGGAAGGGGTGCTCCAGTTTGTGCTCGTGGCTCCTGTCCAGGTGTTTGCGCACCCAGCCGCGCTGGTAACGCTGGTGGCAGGTGTTGCAACGGAGCATCCTCCGGCTCCGGTGTAATTAACCGAAACCGTTTTGCTGCCGGCAGTAAGCCATTGCAGGGTTACGGTATGATCAGAAGAACCTATGCCTCCGCTTACAATGGTGTAATCCAATCCGGATGCGCCCGCAACAGACCAATTGTAGTTGGTTTGACCCGATTGCGTGGTGTACACAACTGGGGCATCCAAACAAGAAGAGGCTCCTGGGGCAGCTGTGAACGTAGGGGCTACGGTATTAACTGTTGTAGTAATAACATTGGAGGCAGCAGGGTTGCC
>JBEIVB010000179.1:0-3594 GCA_040374085.1 Flavobacteriales bacterium
GCTGTACACATTGTATTTCCGGGCTTCCACATCAAGCGTAATGGAGGTTTTGCCCAGATGGCTCACAGACCCGTAAATGCGCAGGTGATTGCCGGCTTTTACCGGTTTCTTAAACAGAAGCTCGCCCACCTTTAGGGTAACCATGTTGGGGGTACAACAATACTCCGTTGCATACGCAGCGGCAGCCTCGTCGATCCAGGCCATCAGGATGCCGCCAAAAAGGTTGCCGTGGATGCCAATGTCCTTGGCCATGCAAATCTTCTTGTTGATGAGCTTCATTTCCATAAAAGGTATAAAAAATGGGTAAGTTACTTTTATCGCACCGCTCAACCACGTATCCTTGCTGCATTCCTGCCCTGGGGAGTTTCAGCGGGAGCTGGTCGTAAAAGACTTACCCGGCGCAAAAGTACAGCGCAAATTTCGAATTACCATCCTGCATCGGCAACTTTTGCTTTTTTCCTCGTTTCTTTACCGCATGATTAAACTCGCTCAAGCAGCCAACATGGGCACCTTAGCCGGGCTCATCAGTTTCGCTCTCTTCCTCGTCCTCGGGGTTGCTGGCGCAAACGCCCTCATCACCTGGAATTATCTGATTTGCTGGATTGCCCCCATCTGGTTCAGCATCGCCATAAAACGCATCCGCGACCAGGAAATGGAGGGGTACATCGGATATTGGGAAGCCTTTCGTTCGGTGATGTTGAGCGGCTTCTTTTTCGCCTCGCTCTATTCTGCTATGGTTTACCTCTACGTGGCCTTTGCCGACCCGGGCATGTTCGATGGCATGAAGGAAATCATGATGGAGGGAATGGAAAAGCTCGACGGAAAAGTTTCATCAGCTATGTACGATAAAATGATCGAAGGTGTAGACGAACTCACCATCGCCAGCTTCTGCCAGGGCAAATACGTAAACAACCTGATTTGGATGTTGGTGTGTGCATTTGCGGTGGCCGGCATCGTGCGGAAAAAACGCGAACTGTTCGATCAACCCCAAGCCTAACATGAGCCAACCCGAAATAAGCTTTGTTATTCCGCTCTTCAACGAGGCAGAGTCTTTGCCCGAGTTGGAAGCCTGGATTCGGCGCGTGATGGAAGCCCATGCCCTCTCCTACGAAATTTGGTTTGTAGACGACGGCAGCCGCGACGGATCCTGGGCCGTTATTGAGGGTCTGGCGCAGGAATCGCCCACCGTTAAAGGCATCAAGTTTCAGCGCAACTACGGCAAATCGGCTGCCCTCAACACCGGCTTTGCTTCGGCCAACGGCAAGGTAATCGTTACCATGGATGCCGACCTGCAAGACAGCCCCGATGAGGTGCCCGCCCTCTACCGCATGATCACAGAAGAAGGCTTCGATTTGGTGAGCGGCTGGAAAAAAAAGCGCTACGATCCCCTCTCCAAAACCATCCCCACCAAGCTCTTCAACTGGGCCACCCGCAGCATGAGCGGCATACAGCTCAACGACTTCAACTGTGGGCTAAAAGCCTACCGCAGCAACGTGGTAAAAAGCATAGAGGTGTATGGAGAAATGCACCGCTACATTCCCGTCATCGCCAAATGGGCCGGATTTTATAACATCGGCGAAAAAGAAGTGCAGCACCGCGAGCGCAAATACGGCACCACCAAATTTGGTCTGGAGCGCTTCATCAACGGCTTCCTCGATCTGTTCACCATCACCTTCGTTTCCAAATTCGGCAAGCGCCCCATGCACTTCTTCGGAACCTTGGGCACGGTGTTCATGGTTTTTGGCTTTGTGAGCGCATCCTGGCTCATCGGCGACAAGCTCTACGGCTTGTTTGTAGAGCACATAAAACCGCGCGACGTTACCAGCCAGCCTGCTTTTTACTTGGCGCTAACCGCCATTGTCATCGGCATGCAGCTTTTCTTAGCCGGCTTTCTGGGCGAGCTCATTGCCCGCAACAGCAGCTTGCGCAACCACTACCTCATAGAAAAAACTTTGGGCTAATGAAAATCATCTGCGTAGGCCGCAACTACGGCGAGCACGCCAAAGAGCTCAACAACCCGGTGCCCGATCAGCCGGTGCTCTTCTTCAAACCCGATACGGCCCAGCTCAAGAGTCCGGCCGATTTTTACCTACCCGATCTGCCTTCTTCCATTCACTACGAGTTGGAGCTGGTGTTTCGCATCTGCAAAGAAGGCAAGCATTTGGCCGAAAAATTTGCGCACAAATATTACAACCAAATCAGTGTAGGCATAGACTTCACCGCCCGCGAGCTGCAGCAGGAGCTCAAAACCAAGGGCTTGCCCTGGGAGCGCGCCAAAGCCTTTGATGGCTCTGCCGTGGTAGGCAACTGGATGGATCTGCCCGAAAACTGGAGAAGCCTGGAGTTTCGCCTCGACCTCAACGGAAAAACCGTGCAGAAAGGTTGTGCGAGCGACATGCTCTTCGATGTGGATTATTTGGTGGCCGATGCCTCGCGTGTGGTTACCCTAAAAACCGGCGATGTGCTCTTTACCGGCACTCCGGCAGGCGTGGGCCCCGTTAAGGCCGGCGATGCGTTGGAGGGTTTTCTGGGCACCGAGCGTTTGCTGGTGTGCACCATTCACTAAGGATCAGGACTGCACAATCTGCCCGTCTTTCAGGCGAATGATGCGTTGCGTCATGGCCGCAATGTCGTTCTCGTGGGTAACAATCACCACGGTCATCCCTTGTTGGTTCACCTCCTTTAAAAGGCTCATCACCTCATAAGACGTTTGGGTATCGAGGGCACCGGTGGGCTCATCGGCCAGAATCACCTTGGGTTGTGCAATCAGCGCGCGGGCAATGGCCACCCGCTGCTTCTGTCCGCCCGAAAGCTCAGAAGGCAAATGCGAAGCCCAGGGCAGCAGCCCCACCTTCTCGAGGTACTCCATAGCCAAAAGATTGCGCTTCTTGCGGCTCACGCCCTGGTAATACAACGGAAGCGCCACGTTCTCTACCGCAGTCTTAAAACTGATGAGGTTAAACGACTGAAACACAAAGCCCAACATGCGGTTGCGGTAATACGCCGCCTTCGACTCGCTTAGGTTCTTCACCAGGGTTTTGTTGAGGTGGTAGGTACCCGCATCGTAATGATCGAGCAGACCCAACACATTCAACAACGTAGACTTTCCCGACCCCGATGAACCCATAATCGACACCAGCTCCCCCGCCTCAATGCGCAAATCAATGCCCTTCAGCACCTGCAACGTGCTCGTTCCCGTGGTGTACGACTTCTCTATCCCCTGTAAATCAATCATGCCCACAATGATAGGAATCTTTGACAGGAAAAGCCCCTCAACCCTTTGCCTTTATCGCCGCGTTGTTTACATTTGCCCTCCGTTCGGTGAGGTGCCTGAGAGGCCGAAAGGAACAGTTTGCTAAACTGTCGTACGGGTAACTGTACCGAGGGTTCGAATCCCTCCCTCACCGCCAAACAAGAAAAAACCCGGCAAAGCCGGGTTTTTTTGTGTCCTGCAAGGAGCCAAGCTCGCTTGAGCGACTGAAAGGACACAAAAAAACACCCTGCGACGTCAGGAGCAGGGTTGGGTTTTGAATTGTTTGAAGCCTCCCCCACAAAGGGATCAGCGAGCGAAGCGAGCTCATCCCAAACCAACCA
>JBEIVB010000158.1:0-4219 GCA_040374085.1 Flavobacteriales bacterium
AGGGGGAACCTAACCATTGGTGGTTCAACAAGTGGGGAACTTATCTTGGCCAACACTCCAGGCGGTGATTTGCAGGTTGGGGGCAACATGACCCTCGGTGCGGCAGGAGGCTTCAATCCATTGGGCCGTGAGGTGGTGATGAACGGCACCGGTGCACAAACCATCGGAGTAGGACTGAGCTTCACCTACTTAAAAATCGACAACACCGGTAGCGGTGTAACCCTTGCCGGCACCAGCAGCACCAGCAACCGTTTGTGGTTGAGCAACGGCACCTTGAACCTTGGCGGAAACGTCTTTTGGGTGGGCGGTTCCAGCGAAGTGCGCAGAACCAACGGAACCATGAGCGCAGCACCGACCGTGGATCCCGGATCGCAATATGATTTGCGTTACGATGGCAACGTTACCACTGGCGTGGAGTTTCTCGCGACAACCGATCGGGTCCGCCACCTGACGGTTCAGGGCGGCAGCACCGTTCTTTTGGGCGGAGGCCGCACGGTTAACCGCGACATCAATCTCTTGGGCAGCAGCACGCTCGATGTGAATGGAAACGTACTTTCCTTGTTTGGCAACGATCCCGGCTATGCCCTTGCGGGGCGCATCTTTACCGATGGCAATGCCATTATTGCAAATACCGGAAACTCCAGCACAGGCGAGGTGCGCATTGAGTCTGGACAGAACGGTTCCAGTCCCACGCGATACAGCAAATACGTAGCCAACAACGCTGGTGTAGGTACGTTAACCTTCGGACCTAACCTAATCCTGAGCATCAGCGATGGGCGATTTGACTTTGGCATCAGTGGAGGCACCAACCTCACCACCATACAAGGTGTATTGGAGATTTCGGCGGGTGGTAGTGTGTTCCCCAATGCCTGCAACTACAGCTCATCGCCTGCCTCCACGCTGCGGTTTTATAACGGCTACGACTATCAGGTATCGTCCACCGATCTTACCTGGGCGCCGGGCACCTCGGGCCCCGGTGTGCCTTGGAATGTGGAGGTGAATGATCCCACAACCGATTTGGTTTTGAACGATGCGCGTTCGGTGCGCAACAATTTTAGCATCAACAACGGCAAGGTTACCCTTAATTATACCGGCAGTTCCAATTTCGTTATTGGCGGCAACTATACCCGTTCCGGAACATCGTCTCAGTTTAACAATCCATTAAACAAGCGAATTGTTATGAGCCGCCAAACTGCGGGCGATCAAACCATTGTTGTAGGTGGAGGGTTGACTCAAGAAACATTTTATGAATTGGAGATTTCGCCATCATCGGGCAATGTTGTGCTGGCCGGAGATGTGCAGGTCACCAACCAGTTGGTGCTGACCACCGGTAAAGTGCAACTCGGCAACAGCCAACTGACCCTTGGCACCAATACCGTAAACGGTACGTTGAGTGGCGCCGGTGCATCGCGTTACCTCATCACCAACGGAACTGGGGTGTTGAAATGGTTTACCAATCAAAACGGCTCCTACGAATTTCCGGTGGGCGACGCCTCCGCTTACACCCCCATGTCTTTGAGCATCACTACCGGTGCTCAGCCCGGCAGCTTTATTACAGGCAAGGTGGTGAACAGCGCCCACCCGGGCATCTCGTCCAGTGGTTCGGCTAACTACCTCAACCGCTATTGGAGCATGGAGCAAACCGGATTGGCGAGTGGCTATGCCTATACGGCCGACTATAGCTATGCAGATGCCGATGTAGTGGGTTCGGAGTCCATGCTTTTCCCATATAAATATACTCCTGGCACCGGCCTGGGCACCGGTTGGATTGGGGCAGGTGGTTCCAACGCTTCGTTTATGATGGGCAGCGGCAGCACCAATCCAGCAACCAACACCTTCCACTGGGAGGGCATCTACTCGTTCAGCGACATCACGGGTAACGGCGGAGGAAGTGTTCTTCCGGTCTCGCTCTTATCCTTCGAAGCAAAAGCCAACACAAGAGCGGGGGTTGTTGAGCTGAGTTGGGCAACTGCCTCCGAAACCAACAGCGATTTCTTTGAGGTGCAGCGCACCTTAGATGGCGTAAACTTTGAGCCTGTGCTTCGCCTGCAAGGTGCAGGCAACCACAACGGCGTACTGCGCTACAGCGGTGTTGATGAGCATCCTTTTGGCGGACGTTCCTATTATCGTTTGCGCCAAGTGGACAGAGATGGTTCCGAAACATTTACTCCGTTGCAGGCGGTATTCTTAGCGGTTCGCGGCGGATGGAGCTTGAACGTTTATCCAAATCCAACTACCGGCCAAAGCACGCTGGAGGTTCAGGCCGGTGATTTAGAGGTCGCTCTTACCTTGGAGGTGTTGGATGCCCTCGGGCGTTCTGTTCGGGCAGAGAACCTGCAAGGAAGCCGCTTGCTGCGCCACAGCCTAAACCTGGAAGGGTGGGAGCCCGGACTTTATCAGGTGCGCGTTACCGGTCCACAGGGTACGCTCACCCACAAGCTCGTTTTGGTTAGGCCTTAACACAACCTTACACACATCAGCTCCCCCGCTGGCAAGCGCCAACGGGGGAGCTTTTTTTTTTCACCTCCAGCCGAGTATTTGCCCGGAATACATGATTTTAAATTATAGTACAAAAGAGTTTTATGAAATTTTTATGGATGCGGAAAATGCCCCAAGCAATCCATCGTAACAAAAACTTAACACAAAAAAACTGTTGGGGGTGTTTGGAAGTTCAAAAAACCGACATACGTTTGCAGCCAATTCCACGACAGGATACCAGAATGACTGCCCAGATTAACAAAATGATGATGTGTTGTTGTTGTATGAAAGTGCAACCGGCAACGCTATTGTCTTATTTGTTATGATCTGAACTTCAGAGATACATCAACAACTCGCTCAAAGCCTTGCCTTACCCGCAAGGCTTTTTTTATTTCCCTAACCTTCACCATTTAACCCCAAACACCATGAACAACTACCAATTTGAAACCTTGCAGCTCCATGCTGGACAAGACATTGACCCTGTTACGAAGGCAAGAGCCGTGCCCATTTATCAGACGAGCTCCTATGTTTTTGAGAACGCAGAACACGCAGCCAACCTTTTTGGACTGAAGCAATTTGGAAACATCTATACCCGTTTGATGAATCCTACAACCGATGTATTTGAAAAACGTATTGCAGCCTTGGAGGGAGGCGTTGCCGCGCTGGCCACATCTTCCGGACAAGCTGCCCAATTCCTGGCCCTGACCAACATATTATCGAGCGGCGATAATTTTGTATCCACTTCCTATTTATATGGTGGAACCTATAATCAATTCAAGGTTCAGTTCAAGCGATTGGGCATAGAGGCGCGTTTTGCAGATGGCGATGTGCCGGAAACCTTTGAACAATTGATAGACGACAGAACCAAAGCCATATACCTGGAAACCATTGGCAATCCCCAGCTGAACATACCGGATTTTGAGGCCATTGCAGCACTTGCGAAAAAATATGACATCCCCCTTGTTGTGGACAACACCTTTGGTGGTGCAGGCTATTTTTTTAGGCCTCTTGAACACGGCGCTAACCTGGTGGTGGCCTCGGCTACCAAGTGGATAGGCGGTCATGGTACCACCATTGGTGGGGTTATCGTTGACGGTGGCAACTTCAACTGGGGTAATGGGAAATTTCCCCAATTCAGCGAACCCAGTGATGGCTATCACGGGTTGAAATTTTGGGAAGTATTTGGAGAAGGCAATCCCTTGGGCTTACCCAACATTGCGTTCATCGTTCGTGCACGAGTAGAAGGCCTTCGTGATTATGGCGCATCCCAAAGTCCGTTCAACTCCTTTTTATTGCTTCAAGGTGTTGAAACCCTTTCCCTTAGATTGGAGCGCATTGCAACCAACACCATCAAACTTGCAACAGAATTAGAAAAGCATCCGGCTGTAGAAAGCGTTTACTATCCCGGACTTCCATCCAGTTCTTATTATGCTTTAGCGCAGCAGTATTTCAAAAATGGGTATGGCGGAGTTTTGAATTTCAACCTAACAGGTGGCCGTCAGGCAGCCATCCAATTCATCGACGCTCTTAAACTGATCAGCCATTTGGCCAATGTGGGCGATTCCAAAACCTTGGCCATACATCCTGCAAGCACCACCCACGAGCAACTCAGTCCGGAAGAGCAGCTGTTGGCAGGCGTACGACCCGGACAGGTGCGCATATCTGTGGGCATTGAGCATTTTGACGACCTCTATGCAGATGTGCTTCAGGCTTTAGCAGCGGCATCCGCATGATCGAGTAC
>JBEIVB010000165.1:0-4064 GCA_040374085.1 Flavobacteriales bacterium
GCCGATGCCTTTGGCGCCTCCTCCAACGAAACCCGTTGCAGCTTCTCTTTCCATTGCTCCCCGGCCTTGGCCAAGCAACAGCGCGACGAGCTGCTGAAACAAGCCTACCGCGATGCCCTGCAACAGGCAGAAGTGCTTTCCAAAGCGGCCGGCCTGGAGATCAAGCGCATTCGGGAAATCCGCAAAGGAGGCGATGCCTCAGACAACCGAGGCCCCTTTCTAAGATCTATGGCAACCATGGCCGAAAGCGCAACCTTTCAGCCCCTTGAGGTGTTGTTGTGCGAGGACCTTACCCTGGTGGTAGAATTGGTCCAACCCTAAACCCTTACCATGTCTGAACCAACCGACCAAAAGCGCATCGAGCACCTGCAACAGAAACTTTTGCCGGTGCGCAACCAACTTTTACAACATCCTATGTATGAAAAACTAACCGATCTGAATTCGGTTAGAACCTTCATGCAATGCCACGTATTTGCCGTGTGGGATTTTATGTCGCTGCTGAAGCATCTGCAAGCGGGCCTTACCTGTGTTTCTACTCCTTGGCTGCCGGTGGGCCATGCCGAAACGCGCTACCTCATAAACGAAATTGTGTTGGGCGAGGAGAGCGACGTAGACCCCAAAGGCGGGCGCACAAGCCACTACGAGCTCTACCGCAGGGCCATGCTGGAGGCCGGGGCAAATGCCGAAGGCATAGACCTCCTGCTGCACCCATTGCGCTCAGGAGCAGATGCTCACACCGCCCTTGAAAACCTCGAGCTGCCCTTGGGCGTAAAGCGCTTTTGCCAATACACCTTTGATGTAATAAAAAACCGGCCTCTGCACGTTGCGGCGGCGGTGTTTACCTTCGGCCGAGAAGACCTCATTCCCGACCTCTTCCTGGGTTTGGTGCGGCAATTGGGCAAGGCCCACCCGGCAGAATTGGGCACGCTGGTGTATTACCTGGAGCGGCACATAGAAGTAGACGGAGACAGCCACAGCCACCTGGCCCTCAACATGGTTAGCTCCCTCTGTGGAAACGATGCCCGCAAGTGGGAAGAAGCCGCAGAGGCCTCAGAAGAAGCCCTCAGGCGTAGGATAGGGTTGTGGGACAGCGTGGTGGAAAGCTTGCAGCCCACAGAGGCTTCTGTCTGATGCAAAGAGCAGAGCGGGTTGCACCGCAGGTGATGAAATTGCTGGTGAAAAAAGCCGGGTTTGTTAAGCCTTGCACCCTCTGCCTGCCATGCAGCAAGAGGTAAAAATTGGGTGCACAACACCTTAGTTCAGCTCTTCGTTTTCAGCAGGGTGCTTTTTGCCGTAGATCCTCGCCACCATTCCGGCCAGAGCAACCAAAATGGTTCCGCCACCAATGAACGTTCCTTCTGTAGGGTAGCCAAGCTGAATAAGCCAGCAAGCGCAAAAAGCCATAAACCCAAACACCACAAGAATGAGCACCATGCCCAACCTTGCGGTGGCGTGATGCCTTTTGTTAACCGCATCAACAGTTGCCAAATGTTTGTTTTGCCATTCATGCCGGTGATCTTGCTCCTTTGAGGAGCGCTCCTTGAGCCACTCCAAAATGGAGGGATCGTGCACCATCAATTTCTGAATGTAATCTGCATCTGGTAAAGGGGTATCGTCGATGCTTTCATGCTGTTGCACAAAAGCCTTTGAACCATCTTTAAGTGCATGCGTGCGAATTTGGTTTTTTGCCATAGCTAGTCGCTTTCGTACTCCGAAAGCGACTTCTTCATGTCTCTTCCAATGGCCTTTAGGTCATTGGTACGATTGGTTTTATCTGAGGAGACGTTTTCGTAGTAAATATTGTTCACGTTTAATTCTATATCTAAAGTTCTGAACTCTGAGCCCCTATTGGAAGGTGGGAAGAAGGAAAGGAGGCCTGAGGCTTTGAAAAGACCATCAAAGCAAACAGATAATGCAGAAACGAGCCTTTCCATGAATGGGTCAACCGTAAGGTGTTAAGATTCTTCTTCTAATCGAACGTAAAGATAATGCACTTGAATCCGGAAAAACAGAAAAAAATTGCTAAAAAACAGCCACGAAATGGATTCGTTGGAGTAGAGAACCCCCATCCTCATTTCAGGTATTGCTCCGCAACATGCACCGAACAAGTTGGCCGGAGCTGCGAATCAACGCGCAAAGGTGGACCTTTCAAAAGACCTACAAACCGAGGTGGACACGCAAAAATCCTTACCTTCGGGCCTCCAAATCCAACTGCATGAACATTCACGAATACCAAGGCAAAGCCATCCTAAAAACATACGGGGTGGCCATACAAGAAGGCATTGTTGCCGATACCCCCGAGCAGGCCGTTGAGGCAGCCAAAGAACTGCAGGCCCAAACCGGCACAGGCTGGTGGGTGGTTAAGGCCCAGATTCATGCCGGAGGCCGGGGCAAAGGCAAAATAAAGGGTACCGAGCAACGCGGAGTGGCCCTTGCCAAGAACCTCGACGATGTTAAAACCATTTCGGCCAACCTCTTGGGCAACACCTTGGTTACCATTCAAACCGGCGAGGCCGGCAAGCAGGTAAACAAAGTGTTGGTGGCGCAGGATGTGTACTACCCCGGCGAATCGCCCACCAAGGAATTTTACATGAGCGTGCTTCTCGACCGCACCCGCGGCCGCAACATCATCATGTACTCCACCGAAGGGGGCATGAACATAGAAGACGTGGCCCACGACACCCCCCACCTGATCTTCAAAGAAGAGATCGATCCAAAGGTTGGCTTGCAAGGCTTTCAGGCCCGCAAGGTGGCCTTTAACCTGGGCCTATCGGGCGAGGCCTACAAGCAGATGGTGAAATTCGTTGCCGCGCTTTACAAAGCCTACGAGGCTATGGATGCCGCCATGTTTGAGATCAACCCCGTGTTGAAAACCTCCGACAACCGCATCATCGCCGTAGATTCTAAAGTAACCCTCGATGAGAACGGCTTGTTTCGCCACCCCGATCTTGCTGCTCTGCGCGACGTTACTGAGGAAGACCCCACCGAAGTGGAAGCCGGAGAGCATAACCTAAACTATGTAAAACTCGACGGCAACGTAGGGTGCATGGTAAACGGTGCAGGTTTGGCTATGGCC
The DNA here is from genome assembly GCA_040374085.1 of Flavobacteriales bacterium. Taxonomy (GTDB): domain Bacteria; phylum Bacteroidota; class Bacteroidia; order UBA4408; family UBA4408; genus JBEIVB01. The sequence continues at coordinate 3,077 of JBEIVB010000165.1, forward strand.
ACCATGGACATCATCAAACTTTCGGGCGGAGAACCCGCCAACTTCCTCGATGTGGGCGGTACCGCAAACGCACAACGCGTGGAGCAAGCTTTCCGCATCATCCTAAAGGACCCCAACGTTAAAGCCATTCTGGTAAACATCTTCGGTGGCATCGTGCGCTGCGACCGCGTAGCACAGGGCATCGTAGATGCATACAAGAACATGGGCAGCATACACGTGCCCATCATCGTGCGCCTGCAAGGCACAAACGCCCAAGAAGCCAAAGCCATCATAGATGCATCCGGATTGCAGGTATATTCTGCCATCCAACTTCAAGAGGCCGCCGATTTGGTGAAAAAAGTGCTGGCTTAATCGAATCCACGAAAAGACAAAAAGCCCCGCTTGCATCGGGGCTTTTTTTATAGCATAAACTACATACAAAACATCGACGCATGCAATTCTTCAATTGGGGACACAACACCTATCTCCTGCTCAACATCCTGTCGATTGCGTTTCCGTTTTTGTTGAGCTTCGACCGCAAAGTAGGCTTCTATAAAAGCTGGCCCGGGCTGTTCAAAGGCATCCTCATAACCGGATTGTTTTTTGTGGTGTGGGATGTGGCCTTTACCCATTTTGGCGTGTGGTCGTTTAACCGCACCTATCTGTTGGATGTGTGGGTGGGCAATTTGCCTTTGGAAGAGGTGTTGTTCTTTGTGTGCGTTCCCTACGCCTCGGTCTTCATTTATCGCTGCTACGAAGCTTACTTTACCTGGAAACCCGGTCTGGAGTTTTCTCTGCGCTTAGCCCAAGTATTGGGCTTGGGATTGCTTCTGTTGGCGGCCCTTACCTACGGCAAAGCCTACACCTTTTACAACGCCTTGTTTGGAGGGCTATTTCTGGTTTACCACGGTTTTATAAAAAAAACGTTGTGGATGGGCACGTTTTGGATGGCCTACCTCATTCACTTGATTCCCTTCCTGTTGGTAAACGGAGTGCTTACGGCGCTGCC
>JBEIVB010000027.1:0-25866 GCA_040374085.1 Flavobacteriales bacterium
CCCCAACTCCTCGGCCAACGGTTTACAGAGGCCGGGCGTAAGGGGCCTGCTGGGCTTGAATTTCTCAATCTCCACCGCAATGGCTTGGGCTTCCAAGCCCCCAATGATGATGGGAATGCGCCGCTTACCTTTTGGGTCCTCCAAAACTAGGGCATACGCGCCGCTTTGGCTTTGGCTGTATTGAATCTGAAAAACCTCCAGCTTAACTTTTTTCATGCAACTTGAAACCGGCATACCCGGTTGCCGAGATGGAAAGGTAAGTTTTTTTTTCTAAGGGGCCTGAGCCTTCAATCCACGCCAGCTGCATCAATGCGCCGCTTTGAACTTTTTTACCGCCTCAATCAGGCGTGGAACCACGTCAAAGGCATCTCCCACCACGCCATAATCGGCAGATTTAAAGAAGGGGGCTTCCGGATCTTTGTTGATGACCACAATGGTCTTACTTCCGTTTACGCCGGCCAAGTGCTGAATAGCCCCGGAAATGCCTACCGCAATGTAAAGGTTCGGGCGAATGGCAATGCCGGTTTGCCCTACGTGCTCGTGGTGAGGCCTCCAGCCAATATCGGAAACTGGGCGCGAGCATGCAGTGGCCGCACCCAGAGATTTCGCAAGGTCTTCTATAATGCCCCAATGCTCGGGACCTTTCAACCCGCGGCCGGCAGAAACGACCAACTCTGCTTCCGGTAGAGAAAGTTCTGCACTTTCTTTTTTCAATGCTTTCACGCGCAAGCGGCTGGTATGACCACTTAAGTTCACGCCAAAAGGCTCTGCCGCCACTGAATTTCCGGTTAGGGTAACCGCAAAAGAATTGGGCAGAAGGGTTATGATGTTTAAAGCACCACGGAGTTGATATTCTGCAGTGGCTTTTCCTGAAAAGACGCTCTTTACAACGCTGAGCGTTCCGCCCGAAACCTGCACATCTGCCACCGCGGCCGAAACCAGGCCGGCTTTGAGGCGTGCCGCAAGCATGGGTGCAACGGCTTTTGAGGTAAAATCGTGCGAAAACACAACGGCTTTAGCTTGGCTGGAAGCAACCGCCTGCTCCAGTGCAGCGCAGAGGGCTTGGGCATCGCCTTGCACCAATGGCGCATCGCCTGCAGTCCAAAGGCGGGAAGCACCGGCTTTGCCTATGTCTTCCAGATTGGAGGCTTCACCAGAACACCAAAGTGCGGTAACGCCTCCACCCAAATGCGAAGCCAAACGGGCTGCATAGTTTACCGCCTCCAAAGAGGCTTTTTTTACTTTTCCTTTCGATCCTTCGACAAAAACAAGAACAGACATTTCGTTGCGTTTAAGTTATATAACTTTTGCTTCGTTGTGCAGGAGCTCAACCAGCTGATCCATGTGCTCTGGATCGATGAGCTTTACTGCGGTGCGGCCGGGAGCTACTGCATATTTCACCACCGATGTGAGGGCTTCTGCCCCGCTTGGTGGAACCACTTGAAGGGGTTTGGTGCGGGCCGCCATGATGCCCCGCATGTTTGGGATGCGGGCTTCGGCCATGCCTTTGGCGCAAGAAATCACGAGTGGGAGCTCTCCTTCCAAAACTTCAGTCCCTCCTTCTACATCGTGTTCTATGGTGGCAACGTTGCCTGCAACATCCAGCTTGGTGGCCATGGAAACATAAGGCCAACCCAGATATCCCGCAACAAAGCCACCCACCGATGCACCGTTGTAGTTGATGGTTTCTTTGCCTGCCATCACCAAGTCAAAGGATTTGCCTTGCACAAACGCAGCCACTTCTGCAGCCACCTGCCCAGCATCCTGTGCGTCTAAGTCAATCCGCACGGCATCGTCCGCTCCAATGGCAAGAGCTTTGCGGATTTCGGGCTCAGCGCTGGCCGGACCCACATGCAGCACGGTAACAGTGCCTCCAAGGGTCTCCTTCAACTCGAGGGCACGCACCAAGGCATACCACTCGTCGTAAGGGTTGATGATAAAGGTTACGTTGTCCTCGTTGAAACGAGTGTCGCCGTCCTTAAAGGCGATCTTGGTAGTGGTGTCAGGCGCTTTGCTGATGCAAACCAGAATGTTCATACAACAGAGTTAAAAGGCTCCCTTTTCGGGGATGGCAAAGGTATTCGTTTTTCAGCCTTTTGCCGCTTTGCATTTGCTATTTTTGAGGCATGTGCTACCATGTTGCCATTCAGAGCGGAGCCAAGGCTCTTTCTCAACGCTACAAAGCAACATCTAAGGTTCCGCAAACCTGGAAAGGCATTCCTCATATTTCTGGGTTTTCCAATCCACAGTTGCCCCTGGTTGTGCAGAACGAAGATCCCGTCCTAGAAATGGCTCAATGGGGCTTGGTTCCTCCGTGGCTTGAGCCTGGAAACGAGGGTGCCAAAGAGGCCACCTTGGGGCTTAATGCACGTCTTGAAACCGTGGACCAAAAGCCTTGGTTTAGGAGCAGCCTAGGGCAAAGAGGCGTTTTGCCGGTAGATGCCTTTTTTGAGTGGCAACACCACGGCAAGGTCCGGCAACCCTATCGGGTTCAGGCCCTGGAAGGTACGCTGAGTTTGGCTTGCATTGTGCAGACCCATCCCGGCCTCATCACCTTTTCAGTGCTTACGCGAGATGCCTCCCCGGGCATGGCCCGCATCCACAACCACGGCGCACGCATGCCCTGGATGCTGCCACCTGAAGTCCTAACGGACTGGCTTAACCCCAAACTTCCTTGGAAAGAAGCCGCTGCCCTGGATTTTCTGTCCGAGGCCCAATGGCAGGCCTTTCCCATTTCTGGCCAAGGCAACTCAGCAGAGGCTTGGACAAGGCCTATGAACACAAATACAGGCCTACTGTTCTGACGCCTGCCCGCCAGATTCATCACCGCGCACAGGCCTTTTACGTCATGTACTCCCAATTTCAGGGTGTTCATCGAACATATACAGCTTCAGCTGCGGGTATAGTTTCCTTTGACCCATTAAATCAGTAATTGGTTTTATAGAAACTGCTATTGTGAACTTGATTTTCAACAACTTTTTAACAATGGATGGAGTAAAACCCGACCAGCGTCCTCCGATTTCACCTTGAAAACCGCACTACTTTCGCCTAATTTGAATTCACTGGCACGCATAAGGTTGGGTCTATCCCTGGTGTTTCTGGGTTTGCTGAATCCGATTTCGGGTATGGCTAAAGCCCCACCCGGACTTCGCCTCTCCATCATTGTGGAGGACGATGCCGGAATTCTGAGCAACGTTTCCATTGACCTCGACCGTCTTCCCGGTTTCCCAAGCGATACCCTGGTAGCCTCCGGAATTCTCAGTTTAGAGGTTCCTCTTCATCAACATCATTTCTTTGTTGTAACCTGTCCGGGATTCCAGCCGAAGGTCATCAGCATCAATACAACCGACCCTCAATCGGAACGTGTATACTACCTCACTTATAAAGTAAAGCTTGAACGCGAGAGTGAAAGCGAAGGAGGCGCTCCGGCGTTCGAGGGCGAAATTGCTTATGAGCAGCGTCAATACGGTTACACATTTCGGCGCATTAGCTGGGGCAATGTCCAGCAGAGGGGCGAGCAATTGCAAGGGGCCCTCTCTAAACCCGGCGAAGGCCGATAAGCACAGGTTTATTTTCTCAGTTCAAAATTCTGTCCTAAGTATACACGCCGTACCATTTCATCGGCGGCCAGCTCTTCCGGGCTTCCGTGTTTTAAGATTTTTCCCTCAAACAAGAGGTAGGCCCGGTCGGTGATGCCCAGGGTTTCGTGAACGTTGTGGTCGGTGATGAGGATGCCGATGTTGCGTGCTTTTAATCCTGCCACGATTCCTTGAATGTCTTCCACGGCAATTGGGTCTACGCCGGCAAAGGGTTCGTCGAGCAGGATAAAAGAGGGATTTACGGCTAAAGCCCGCGCAATTTCGGTTCTGCGCCTCTCCCCACCGCTCAGCAAATCGCCCCGGCTGCTGCGTATGTGTTGCAGGCTAAACTCGTCGAGCAGGGTTTCCAGGCGCTCGCGCTGCTCCGATTCAGACAGGGGCATCATCTCCAAAATGGCTTTGATGTTGTCTTCTACCGAGAGTTTGCGAAAAACGGAGGCTTCCTGAGCCAAGTAGGCAATACCCAATTGGGCCCTGCGGTACATGGGCTCGTCGGTGATGTCGCGCTCATCCAAATAAATACGACCCGAGTTGGGCTTTATTAAGCCTACGGTCATGTAAAAGGTGGTGGTTTTTCCGGCACCGTTGGGGCCCAGCAGCCCAACAATCTCGCCCTGATTTACAGATACGGAAACTCCGTTTACCACTGTGCGGCGTTTGTATTGTTTAACCAGTTGATCGGTGCGGAGAATCATAATGGAACGAGAAGTAGATGCAAAAAACGCGAAAAGATGTGCATGGCGCTATGAAAATGCCCATTAGGGTTGATCGGGTTGTGCTTCCAGTGCCTCCCAAAACTCTACAGCCCGCCTCAAATGCGGTATAACGATGGTTCCACCCACGATGGTGGAAACCGAAAAGACTTCAAAAACCTCCGCTTTTTTTACGCCCAACGCATGACACGCCTGGAGGTGGTAGCGCACACAATCGTCGCATCGCAGCACCATAGAGGCCACCAGGCCCAGCATTTCTTTTGTGCGCGCATCCAAAGCCCCGGGCGCGTAGGTTTGAGCATCGAGGTTAAACAGGCGCTTGAGCACCAGCTGATCTTCCCCCAGAATTTTCTCGTTCATTTTCGCCCTGTAGGCGTTGAAGTCGGTTATCAAATTGCTCATAATGCGTAAGTCCGGGTTTTAATCAAACGTTGGATTAGGGCCCTAAGGTATGGGCAAAATAGGGGAGGAACCTAACTCTGAAGAGCGGTTAAACGTATCTTAGGCCAAACAAAACGCTTACATGAAAAAACTCTTTACCCTCTTGAGCCTATTGGGCACAACTTGGGCAATGGCCCAAACAAATCCGCAACCCTACGATTTATCTCAGGGTCCTTACACCATGTCGGCCTGGGACAGCGCCTCTGCAGCCGGCACCTACCCTGCCAACATGGTTTTCCATTGCGATACTGTCCTAGAAAGGCCCACTTTTCTTGCCGTTGCAGATTATACCTGCAGGTATAATCAACCTGCCCGCGCTCGAATGAAAGGCCGCAACAGCCTTGGTTTTAGCTTCTCGAATTCGGGCACTTCATTGAACGATACCTGTGGATCAACCGGCAACAACATTCCGGTGCCCAACCGCCGATTTATGGGTGCGGCCGTTTTGGCCATCAACACCACGGGTTTAACCAATGTGTTGGTTTCCTGGACCGGACGCATGTTGAGCAACACCATTTATGGAATCGGTCAGAATCGCTCTACCCGTTTGTATGCCGTTCAACTTCAGTATAGGGTGGGAACCACCGGCACTTGGAACGACATTCAGGGCTCGGTGTTCAACAGTTTTGTGGACACCGTGTTTAAGGCAAATGGAACCACTGAGGTGATTCCAATGGCCTCTTTGCCCGCCGATTGCGACAACCAGCCGGTTGTGCAATTGCGTTGGAATTACAAGATGACCAATACACCGGGCAGCGGTCAGCGCCCGGAGTTGGGGGTAGACGAAATTGTGGTGGGAACCAACATCACCACCGCTGTGCACAATGCGCTTTCCAGCCTTACGTTCTCGTGTTACCCCAACCCAAATACTACCGGCCTGCTGCGCTTTAATCAACCGGCCAGTATTCGTTTGTTTGATGCTCAGGGCCAACTGGTGCTGCAAACCCAAAATGCGCTTCAGGCAGATGTGCAGAACCTTAGCCGCGGTGTGTATCAACTCATCACACAAGATGGTCAAAAGACCCGCGTGGTGATACCATAAGACCGCCCCGATTGTTTCAACAAAAAAAGCCACCTATGAGGTGGCTTTTTTGTTGGGAACCACTTTGCTGTCCCCTCGCTCCCGCAAGTGTTCCGAAGGACCACTTGTGGGCATCAGCCTTGCAGGCAGCAGGCATCAGCTCCGCTCAACCCGTCGCTCCCGCAAGTGTTCCGAAGGACCACTTGTGGGCATCAGCCTTGCAGGCATTTAGGCATCAGCCTTGCAGGCATCAGCACCGCTCAACCATACTTAAAGTTCTTCTAATTCTACCAACCCGGATTTTCCTGCAAACCCTCTTGCACTGCTGAAGATATAATCTTCTGGTTTTTCGACAATGCCTTCAACAACCGGATTGTTATGAATATAATCTACTTTTTGCTGAATAACTTCTGGTGACCAAAGCTCTATAGGGTGATTGTTTTGTTGCCAAAATTGGTAAATGGTGTTATTCGAATTGGATGCACCGCTGCTTTTAAAAATTGCTAACATCCAATCTTTTCTGCTCTCTTTTGGGTTGTTAATTATAGCCTGAAGGAGTTTCTTGGAAGTGAATTTTTTTAAGTCTCGCAGTATATCGGATAAATCAAATGATTCTCCTTTTTGTATAATTAAATGCACATGATTGGTCATCAGGCACCATGCATAAATTTTCAGGCCTTTGTTTTGCCGACAAAAGTTTAAGCTTTCAACAAATATTTCTTTGTATTGCAATCGTGTAAAAACATCAATCCAACCAACAGTTGCGAAGGTTACAAAGTATAAGCCATCTTTGTTGTGAAACTTATAGTTTCTACTCATCGGTGATGGTAAAGTTGGGAGACTATGGTGATTTGAAACCCGCAAGTGACGCTTCGCTTAACACTTGCGGGAGCAAAGGCGTTTATTTGGGTTGCCAAACTATTCCTTCACCAACTTCACTACCTGCAAACCGTTGATGCGGGCAAGGTAGATGCCGGCGGGGTAGGCGCTGAGGTCGAGTAGGCGTGGATTTGTGGCGTTGAGTATGCATTGGCCCAACACATCGAACACCTCTGCGCTCTGCACGCGGCTTGCATCCTTAAACCAATACAGGCCTTTTCCGGGATTGGGGAAGATGCCCACGGTGCTTTGCAGGGGAAGGTATGCGATGCCGCTGCTCAATTGTATGTTGTTTTGGGTGGTGTTGGTTACAATTGGGGCGTTGTAATCGAAGTAGATGTATGCGGTGTTCTCTATCTGAGTGCCCAGCGGCAGGTTGGCGTTGGGCTTTAGGCGGTATTGGAAGTAGCCCATGCTGCCATCATAATCTGTAGTGCTGTCGGGCAGCATGATGTTGTCGAAGCGAACCGTCATTACCCTGCCGTTGATGCTTACGCGTGCCGGGTGAGAATACCCCATAACCTCAAAGCTGTTTAAATCGAGGTGGGTGTCTAAGGTGTCTTTCAAACGGATGTTAAAGGCCGGGGCGGTGCCGGTGTTCTGGAAATGTATGGTGTAGGTAAACCAATCGTTGTAACCGGGCTCTACGTTGGTGGGATACACCTCCTTCATGTTGGGATCATAGGAGTTGAGTACGCTGTAGCAAATGCTCGAGTGGTTGTTGAGGGTGTCGGCATCTGTAGGGGCGGTGACGATGGTTACCTCGGCACAAACCATCTCTCCGGCCTGGGCGGTGGTATCGGTGGTGAATTTTAAACCGAATGAATGTGGACCGATGGAATCAAAGTTGGCAATGGCGTAGGTGAATGTGTTTCCGTTGGTCTGAGGCATAAGCGCACCCGGTGTGGTTCCGGAATACAACACCGGCCCGGAAACCTGTATGGTTACTGAACCCGAACGGTTGGGTGCGATGCAATCGAGGTTGTTCCATTCAAAATTGTTTACGATGCGGGTTTGCAGGGTATGAACCTGCCCCGGAAATACCCATCCCTGATGTACTATGGAATGAACCGATACATCATTATCGTTGTCGCACGCCAGAGGATAGTGGATGCTCGTTATGAGTTGGTTGGCAGAGTCAAGCAGAAAGGGTTGGATGGTCGGTTGGGAACAGATGACCTGAAAAGGAAGGACTTGCTCTTCAATTTTGAGGTAAAAACTGTCGGGTTCAAGGTTTGCAAAACTGTATCGTCCGTTGCTGGTATAGCTTATTCCCTTTAAATTGTTTTGTGCATCAAACAATTTAACAGGGATATTTTCTGAAAGCGGATCATTTTGATCTAAAATGCAATTGAGGTTACGTTCGGTGTACACATAGCCCATAACATTTGGCGTTCCGGAACAGTTAAAGGGGTTGATGAGGGTGTCGTTTTCGATGCAAATAGGCAAGACATCGCTGTAGTTGGTTTGATTGGGAACACAGGAGAGTAAGGTGTTGCTGATATATCCAGTAGGATTATTCGTTAGGCCCATAGGAGTGATGTAGGGGAGATTGTGAATGCACCGGATTGGATTATCGCCGACGGTGAAAATTTCCATGAACGCTGGAACCGGAGGGATTTCCATAAGTTGATTGTTGGCGCAAGAAATTCCTTTTAAGGCCTCGGGTATGTTTGGAAGGGAGGACAATTGATTGTTAGAGCATACCAAAAGATCCAAGGAGCTTGGGAGTTCCGGTAGGACCGTAATTTGATTGTAGTCACAAAAGAGTTTTGCAATAGAGTTGGGAAGTGTCGGCAATGAATGGAGCTGATTGTATTGACAGAACAAAATATTCACAAAGGGCGGCAATGCAGGTAATGCAGTGAGTTGATTGGCAGTGCAATAAATCGTTTCTATAAATGCTGGAAATGCGGGCAAACTGTCCAGTATGCAATAACTACAATTTAGATGCCTGAGTGAATCCGGAAGTTGAGGCAATTGCGTCAAGGGGTTTTGGGAACATCTAAAATCCCGAAGGGTTGGAGGAAGACTGGGAAGAACCGTTAGGGAATCGTCTTCGCAACTAAGCTTTTCCAGATTTGGGGGCAAGATGGCAGGCAGTGCCGTTAGATTGGGATTGAAGCTGCACGAAAGCTCTTTGAGGCTTTGGGGCAAAGCGGGTAGCGCGTTCAAATTATTCGAATAAACTTCCAGGTAAAGGAGCAAATTGGGCAAAGGAGGCAACGTTCCGGTAAGCTGGTTTACGGAGCAATTCAGCCGCATCAAATTCGGGGGCAAGGCCGGGAGTGCGGTTAATTGATTGAAGCTGCACAAAAAATCCAGGAGGCTTGGAGGCAAGGAGGGTATTGAGGCAATTTGGTTTTGCCTACAATCAAGGTTGTTAAGCCCTGATGGCAGTATAGGAAGGGAGGTTAGGTTGTTGTTGTAACAGGTTAGAGTATTTAGTCCTGTAGGCAGGTTTGATGGAAGGCTGCTCAGGTTGTTATCCGAGCAGTTTAAACTAACAAGATTGTGGAAGTATTCTATTCCACTTAAATTCGCAATACCACTACCGGAAATAGATAGTGAAGTGCAGTTTTGAATGGCGCTGCACGTGGTATCCATCATGTTCCCATTCATGCACGAGGGAAAGAAAAAGTTCAGCTTGGCCGCAAACCCGCTGTCGGGTATGGCAATGTATTGGGCCCGAACCGGAAAAAGGGATAGAAGAAAGAGCAGGATAATAAGTAGATGTCTTTTCATAAAAAAAATTTTAAATCAAATTTATAAAGAAATTCAACTTTTCCAATATTATCTTTTCTTCTTTCAAGCAACGCAAACTAACCATCCCCCAATCAACATGGGTTTTTTTGTGAACGCCAAGGGGTTTAGGCGGCGACCTTGTTGTACCCCACGGCCAATCGAGCCCGGGAATTGGTTCAGTCGGACTGCACAATTGTCCCCATTTTCAGAAAAACTGGAATTTTCTTGTGCTTTGTACTGAACAGAACTTCAATGCGACATACTTTGTCGTACCCACCCATGTTCTTTGCCGCCATGGGGGCTATGGAAATCTCATGGAAAAATAGGGGCATCGCCCTCGAATATGAACCTCAAAGGCTATGCGCTAAGGTGTATATTTGCCCGCGCATGAACGTTTTCGACAACACCGAGGTTGCCTTTCGGGGCCGGAGCAAAGGCGATTTAAATCGTTCGCGGTTGCTGTTTTCTGTAGTGGCCAATCCATTGTGGGTGCGCATCGGAAGGGTGGTAACCGAGTGGGCATTTCGCTTGCATCTGCCCATTAGAGGCATAGTAAAAGCCACCATTTTCCGTCAGTTTTGCGGGGGGGAAACCATCGATGAGTGTACCGAAACCATCAACCGCCTGGGGCAGTACGGCATTGGTGCCATTCTCGACTATTCGGTGGAAGGAAAGGAGCAGGAAGAGGATTTTGAGCATACCACCGAAGAAACCCTTCGCACCATAACCAAAGCAACCCAAAGTGCCTTTATTCCCTTTTGTGTGTTTAAGGTTACCGGATTGGCGCGCATGAGTTTGCTCGAGGCCATCAGCGAGGGGCGCACCCTCAGCCACGAGGAAGGCGTTCAGCGCGAGGCTTTGTGGGCACGCGTTCACCGCATCTGCGGAGCCGCAGCGCAAAAGGAGGTTCCGATCTTCATCGATGCGGAAGAGTCGTGGATTCAACCGGCTATAGATGAGTTGGCAGATGCCATGATGGAGCGCTACAACACCCGTTCGGCTATTGTGTACAACACCTTCCAGCTTTACCGTTCCGATCGGTTGGCCTTTTTTCAGCAAAGCCATGAGCGGGCCGAACGCCTGGGCTATTTTCTGGGAGCCAAATTGGTTCGGGGGGCGTATATGGAGAAGGAGCGTGAGCGTGCCCGCAGCATGGGCTATGCCTCACCCATCCAGCCCGACAAGGCCGCAACCGATGCAGCCTACGATCAGGCATTGCAATATGCCATCAAGTACATCAAGCGCATCAGCATTTGCGCCGGCACACACAACGAACAAAGCTCAGCCCTGCTGATGAAGCGTATGCAGGAGGCAGGTTTGCCAAACAACTATAAAGGCATATACTTTTCTCAGTTGTACGGCATGAGCGATCATATTAGTTTCAATCTATCCAATCTAGGCTACAATGTGGTTAAGTATCTTCCATACGGCCCGGTGCGTGAGGTCTTGCCTTACCTCATCCGAAGGGCACAGGAAAATACTTCGGTAAAAGGCCAAACAGGAAGAGAGCTTGGATTGATTTTAAAAGAGAAACAACGCAGATTAAATACATAAGGCAACATATATGAATCAAGCACTTCGAAAGCAAGTGATGGATCTTGGTGCACAGCTTGCACCCCGCTACTGGGAAGCTCGTTGCAGGTTGCACATGAATCCGGAGCCGTCTTTCGCCGAGGAAAGAACTTCAGAGTTTGTTCAGCAGCATTTAGAAGGGTTGGGGATCTCCTTCACCGGAGGTTGGGCCGGCCATGGGGTGGTTGCAGTCATCAAAGGACACGCGGAAGGGAATGTGGTTGGATTGCGCGCCGATCTCGATGCCCTGCCCATTCAGGAGCAAAACGATGCTGCCTACCGCTCGCAAAGAGATGGCTGGATGCACGCATGCGGCCACGATTTTCATACGGCCTGTTTGTTGGGCGTGGCCGAGGCCTTGCACACCCTGAGGAACCTGTGGGAAGGCGAGGTGGTGCTGATCTTCCAGCCCGGAGAGGAGCGTTTGCCCGGCGGTGCCAGTCAAATGATTGAACAAGGAGTTCTAAAGCAGTACCAGCCCGGAGTTATTCTGGCCCAGCACGTTACACCCGAAATTTCCGCCGGTGAGGTTGGGTTTAGGCCTGGAAGATTTATGGCTTCCACCGATGAAATCTACATCACGGTTACCGGAAAAGGCGGTCATGCCGCCATGCCCGCCACGTTTGTAAGCCCCATCATCGCCGCATCGAATCTGGTTCTGGGCCTAGAGAAGGAGTTTATGCACCCGGTAAGTCAGGCCGGTATGCATTACCCAACGGTTTTTACCATTGGGAAATTTGAAGGGTTGGGAGCCACCAATGTGGTGCCCAAAGAGGTAAAGCTTGAAGGTACTTTTAGGACATTCAATGAGAAGTGGCGCAAGGCATGCCATGATCTGCTGCACCGCTTTTGCTTGAAGTTCGCCAAGAAAAACAATGTGGAGGTCGATCTCCGAATCGCGCGCGGATACCCCTGTTTGGTAAACCACCCCGAGCTTACTGCTTTCTGCGAAGAGGAAGCGCGGCAATTTCTCGGAGAGGAACGCGTTCACAGCTTGCCCTTGCGCATGACTGCCGAAGATTTTGCCTTCTTTTCCGAACGTATGCCCGTTTGCTTTTACCGAATCGGCACGGGAGGCCAAACCCCTGAAACCCGATACAGTGTGCATCACCCCAATTTCGACATTGCTCAAGAGGCCATGGAGTCCGCTCTGGGGCTTATGACTTGGCTTACGTTAAACGCCCTAACCCGAACGTTTCGATAGCCCAAACCCTATTCGTTTTCCCATAAGGGAAGAGGTTCGAGCTTAAGGTTGTCGCGGTAGAAGATGGCGGTGGAGCGCTCGAAAGATTTCGTGAAGTCGGTTACGTAAAAGTGATTCGAGCCAACGCGCCGGGTTGCCAACAGTCCTTGTTTTTTTAGGGATTCGGCAACGGCCCGCGCTACCACGTCGGCAGAGTCCAAAACCGTAACCTCAGGCGGATAGAAGGACGCAATCTCCTCTTTTATCAGTGGATAATGGGTGCAAGCTAAAATGAGGGCGTCTATTTTCTTCAGCTTAGGCCGCGACAAATAGGAGTGAATGATGGTGCGCGATATGGTGTTGTTGAAGAAGCCTTCTTCAATCATGGGCGCCAACAAAGGGGTTGCCAGAGAGGTTACCTCGCACTCGGGCGCCAGATGCTTGATTTTTTTGGCATACGCATCGGCTTTTATGGTGCCTTTTGTACCGATTACCCCAATCCTCTGTCCTCTGTGTAAGCGGCAAACTTCCTCCACAACGGGGTCAATCACCGAAAAAACCGGCACGGCTCCCTTTACCTGCTTTTTTACCGCTTCATAGGCCATGGCAGATGCTGTGTTGCAGGCAATGACAATGGCTTTACATCCTTTGTCTAATAAAAAATCGGCAATGCGCACCGCATAGTATTTAATGGAATCTACCGACTTATCTCCGTAGGGAAAGTGCGCGGTGTCTCCAACATACATCAACGTTTCTTTGGGCAGATGCTTCGATAGGGCCTGGGCAACGGTTAATCCGCCTATGCCCGAATCAAATATGCCAATGGGTTGTGATGCGCGCTGAACCATGCGGATGTGTGCTTGAGCCAAAGGTAAGGGCCTAACAAGAAAAAACCCCAGTCGTGCTGGGGCTTTTCGTTATTTTTTTGGAGCAGGCGCCGAAGGTTTTTCCGGTGCAACGGCCGATTCCGATATGCCCAGCTTTTTCTTCACCAAGCCCATGATGTCTTCGGAACTGTCGAAGTACAGCACCAATCCGGAACTGGTATCGAAAACTTGTTTGATGGTGTTTTCTTTGGCCACTTCTTCAATGGCTTTCTTGGCTTTCTTCAGCATAGGCTCCAACAATTCGTTTTGCTTTTTCTGAAGAGATTCCTGTGCGGTTTGTTGGAAGTTCTTGATGCGCTCTTCCAGATCGGCGATTTCTTTCTGCTTATCGAGCTTCACCGGCTCGGTCATCAGGCTTTCTTTTGATTGATATTCACTCACTTTGCTTTCGTACTCACCCGACATGGTTTTCATTTGGCCATCCAGTTGCTTGGCATATTCCTGAATGTCGGTTTCGGCTTTTTTGCGTTCGGGCATCAACAGCAACAAATCGTTGAGGTTCACATAACCGGTTTTCTGAGCAAAGGCCGATGGGCTGGCAACAAGGCTTGCAGCAACGGCAAGCGCCAAAAAAAAGTGTTTCATATGGGGTGTAGAAATGATAGGGTGCGCGAATATAAGGCGAAATTGTACAGATTGGTTCAGCGCTTTGGCGCATCACCGGTGGGAGTAGGAGCATCGGTGGTGCCGCCCGTTTTGGCACCTGCACCTTGCGCTGCACCGCGGTTGCCTTTTTTGTACCCCATGCCAACGAGAATGTCGTCGCTCTTATCGTATTTGGGGTTTGAATAGAGCATGCTTAAATCGCTGCTCTTATCGAAAATAACCGCGAAAGAGCCTTTCTCTGCCATGGCCTTGATGGCATTGTAAATTTTGTCCTGAATGGGTTTAACCAGCTCTTGGCGCTTTTTAAATAAGTCTCCATCCACACCAAATCGTTGTTTCTGAAGATCTTTTGCCTCTTTCTCCTTGGCTATGATCTCGTTCTCCCGCTTGCGCTTCATATCCTCAGTCAACAAGATGGACTCTGCCTGAAAGGCTTTGTACATTTTGTCGATCTCGGCATATCGGGCCTCAATTTCTTTCTGCCATTGTATGGAGATGTTGTCGATTTGCGATTGAGCCGATTTGTATTCCGGAATGTTGGAAAGGATGTATTCCGTGTCAACGTAAGCATACTTCTGGGCAAAAGCCGAAAAGCTGGCTGTGGCTACAATGGCTGCGGTGAGAAGGGTTGTTTTCATGGCTTTTATGATAGGCATGGTAGGAGTAGAAAAAATTGTGCCAAAGATTAGAGATCGCCGATGTTGGTTCCAATGGTAAACTGAAAGTGGCCTTGCCCATTGCCATTGTTGCCCTTGCCCCAGGGGTTGTCGAAGCCCCAACCGTAGTCTAAGCCCAGCAAACCAAACATAGGCAGAAAAACCCGCAGACCCACACCGGCACAACGGGCAACGCTAAAGGGGTTGAACTTGCGCACCGAGCCCCATGCGTTTCCGGCTTCTGCGAAGGTTAGCCCATAGATGGTGGCCGATGGATTCAACGAGAATGGATAGCGGAGTTCAAACACATATTTGGCAATGGCCACACCCCCGCTGTTGCCCTCTGTGGCATCTCCCGCGCCGGCAAAGCCCCTGAGTGCAATAACCTCACGGCCATCCAGCGCAAACCCAGTTAGCCCTGAGCCACCCAACCAGAATCGCTCAAATGGAGAGTATCCCAAACGGGAGTTGTAAGAACCTACAATACCAAAGCCGGCTCTGGCATTGAAGACCAGTTTCGGTGCAAGCTCGGTGAAGAAGTTGGTGGTGAATTTCCATTTGTGGTACTCCACCCAACGAGCAGCATCGCGGTTTCCTGAATAGTAGGTGAGCTCATCAAATAATGTTTGACCCTTTCGGAACAAGGAGTAAGGGGGAGTAAACTGAAGGGTGAAGGCCACCTGTGAGCCTGAGGTTGGATAGATGGGCGCGTTGATGGAGGAACGGGAGATGTTGAGCTTGTAGGCCATGTTGATGGCCTTTCCATCCGTAAAGGAAAAATTGATTCCGCTTCGGAAGTTCTGCAAGAAATACCGCTGGAAGGTGATTTCCTGATACAACTGAAACCAGTCATCAGGCTTTTTCAAGCGCTTGCCCAAGCCAATGGTTACACCCGTTACGGTAAGCAATTGCAAGCGTTCGTCGTCTAAGGAAACCGCCAATGGATTTTGTCGGCTGTGGAAGATGGAAACGCTGAATGAGTTGGGGCGCTTTCCACCCAGCCAAGGCTCAATGAAGCTGGCGGTGTAGTTCTGAAAGGCCCTGCCCGTAGATTGGGCCCTCAATACCAACGATTGTCCATCGCCGGCAGGTAGAGGCTTCCAGGCATCGCGTCGGAACAAGTTGCGTGCCGAGAAATTATTAAACGAAAGTCCTAAGGTGCCCACCAATGCCCGGTTGCCCCAGCCCGCAGAGAGCTCTACCTGATCCGAGGGTCTTTCTTCTACGGTGTATTCAATGTCAACGGTGCCATCTGCCGGATTGGGCTTGGGTACCACACCGAGTTTTTGCTCGTCGAAATAGCGCAGCTGCGCCAATTCCCGCTGGGTACGCATGATGTCGCTGCGGTTGAACAATTGTCCCGGACGGGTGCGGATTTCACGCAGCACCACCCGGTCGTTGGTCTTGGTATTGCCCACTACGGTAACCTTATTGATGCGGGCTTGCTTGCCTTCGTAAATCCGCATTTCCAAATCTATGGAGTCGTTCTCTACCGATACTTCAACCGGATTGATTTGAAAGAAGAGGTAACCGTCGTCCATGTACAACGAGGAAATGTCGCCACCCTCCGGATTGCTTGAAACCTTTTGGTCAAGAGCCTGTTGGTTGAAGACCTCTCCTCGCCGAATGTTCAATCGCCTGCTGAGCTCATCGCTGCTGTATTTGGTGTTGCCTACCCAGGTTATGTTTCGGAAGTAGTAGCGATGTCCCTCTTCCATTTTTATAACCAAATTGATGTACCGCTTGCTCACCCGGTAGGTGGTGTCGTGCACAATGGCTGCATCCCTAAATCCTTTGCTGTTGTATTTGGCCAGGAGACTCTCTTTGTCGCCTTTGAAGTTTTCTTCGAGGTATTTCGATGATTTGAAGATGTTCCACCAGGCATATTGCTTGGTTTCCTTCATATACCGCCTAAGCTTCCGGCTGGAGATGCTGCTGTTGCCCTCAAAGATGATGGACTTAATGCGCACCTTTTTTTGCTTGTTGATGCGGATGTTTAGGATGACGTTATTCTGAAGGCTGGTATCGGGTACCTGCGTAATCTCTACCTCTGCATCGAGGTATCCCTTGTCAACAAAATGATCGCGCACTCGGTTGCGGGTGTTCACAACCAAGTTCTCGGTTACAATTTTTCCTTTTATAAGTTTAATCTTTTCCCTTATGTCGTCGGCTTCTCCTTTTCGTATGCCCGATATGGTGAATTTGGAAAGGCGTGGTCTCTCTTCGAGCAAGATTTTTAGAAAGATGGTTTTGCCTTCAACCCGTGTGGCCACAATGGAGATGTCGCTGAAGAGGTTCAGTTCCCAAAGGTTTTTAATGGCCTTGGCAATTTTCCCTCCGGGAATGGTAATCTCCTGGCCAATGATGAGGTCGGTGGATTGCACCAACACACCTTTGTCGAGCCCCTCAGCGCCTTCCACTTCCACCCCTCCGAGTTCGTATTCGCGTGGGGCGGAGTAATCCATGGGTATGTCGCTTCCCGTTAGGGTTTGAGCCACAGCTTGAACCCAGCAGAAAGCAAGGATGGAAAGCGCGAAAAACCTCTTCATGAAAGGAGTTGCTCGCTGGTTTTGCCAAACCTTCTCTCTCGGGTTTGATAATCTACGATGGCCTCGAAAAACTCCATCCTCCCAAATTCCGGCCATAGTTTATCGGTGAAGTAGAGCTCGGTGTAGGCAAGTTGCCACAAGAGGAAGTTGGAAATTCGGTGTTCTCCACTGGTGCGGATGAGCAACTCAGGATCGGGAATGCTGCGTGTATACAAAGCTGCACTCAGGGTGGTGTCGTTGATATGCTCCAACTCCAAGGCGCCTTCTGCCACCTGTTGTGCAATTTTTTTTGCAGCATGAACCAACTCGGTGCGCCCGCTGTAGCTGAGGGCGAGCACTAGGGTCATGCGGGTGTTGCTTGAGGTGGCGTCGATGGCTTGTTGAAGCTCTTCTTGGCAGGAAGCCGGGAGACTCTCCAGATGTCCAATGGCCTGAAGCCGAATGTTGTTTTTGTTGAGGGTAGGTACTTCGGCGTGAATGGTGGATACCAGCAAAGACATCAAGGCATCTACCTCTTCTTTCGGGCGGTTCCAGTTTTCAGTGGAGAATGCGTACAGGGTTAGATACCCAATGCCCAGCTCGGCCGCAGCCTCGGTGCATGCCCGAACCGACTGCACGCCATGCTGATGTCCAAAAACCCGGGCCTCGCCCTGCTGGCGCGCCCATCGGCCATTCCCATCCATGATGATGGCAACATGTGTAGGCAGTTTATCCAGCTGTATGCGCTGATCCTCAATCATAGCCCGCAAAAGTAGCATTTTGAGGCCTTCGAGGCATTCCGGCTTAAGGGTTAATTTTTCCCAATTTTTACTTTCTGAAGCCGCCCTATTTGGAGCAAGGCAGGCCCTCACGCACCAAAGCAACAGCAGCAAGCGTTTTGAGGATGTTGTTCCGATACAATATTCTCCGCCGCTAAGGGTTATTTGAGCAAAGGAGGGGTTAACATCTCCCTGTTTATAAATCACGCTCAGGCAAGGATGGTCTCCCTTTTGAGGAGGTTACCTTCGTCGGAATTTCAACCGTCACCATGACATCACTCCTTTCTGTGTTTCTGCAAGCTTCTGCCGGGGTTCCGGCCGGACAGT
Source organism: Flavobacteriales bacterium (assembly GCA_040374085.1). Classification (GTDB taxonomy): domain Bacteria; phylum Bacteroidota; class Bacteroidia; order UBA4408; family UBA4408; genus JBEIVB01. The sequence goes on from JBEIVB010000027.1 coordinate 17,937, forward strand.
TGCCGGCTGTTCCGGCTCAAGAAGACACCCTGTCTTTGCTCGACCTCATCGCCAAAGGTGGGTTCCTGATGATACCCATAGGTATGCTGTCGCTCATCAGCATTTATGTGCTGGTAGAGCGTTTGTTGGCCATCCGCAAAGCAGCGGCCTTCAACCATCAGCTCCTGGATCAAACGCGCGATAACCTCTTGCGCGGAAATCTGGATGCAGCCAGCAGCCTATGCAAAGGAAATGGGACGCCTGCCGGTCTCATGCTGGCAAAAGGCATTTCCCGAATCGGCAGCTCCACCCGTGACATTGAATCGGCAATGGAGGGTGTAGGAAAACTGGAACTGGGCCGCCTCGAAAAAAACATCGGCATCCTGGGCGTGATCGCCGGCATCGCACCCATGTTTGGGTTTATTGGAACCATTGCAGGTGTTATTAAGATATTTTATAATATTTCGTTGGCAGACAACATTTCCATAGGTCTCATTTCCGGGGGATTGTACGAGAAGATGATCACCTCTGCTGCCGGTCTTGTGGTGGGGGTATTTTCTTTTGTAAGCTACCACTACCTAACCATGGCCATCGATAAGCTGAGCCTGCGCATGGAAGCGCAAGCCATGGGCTTCATGGATGTGTTGAACGAGAAACCCAAAGCCTGATGGCCATGAATCTTCGCACCCGGAAACACCGATTTGCAGCCGAGATGGGGGCCTCCTCCATGAGCGACATCATGTTCTTTTTGATGCTGTTTTTTCTGATTGTTTCTACTCTGGTTAACCCAAGCGTTATAAAATTGATGCTGCCCCGGGCGAAGTCTTCCCAGACCCTCAGCAAGCAACAGTTTACGGTAGATGTATCTGCCGAAAAAGCCTATTTCATCAACAACAAGCCGGTGGCTTTTGAGCAGTTGGAGCCTGCCTTACAAAGCCTCATCAAAGGAATTCAAGAACCCACGGTAGTGCTTCGGGTAGACAACGCCCTCAGCATTCAGGATTTGGTAGACGTGTTGGAGATCGGCAATCGTTTAAAGGTGAAAATGGTATTGGCTACCAAGACCAAACAAGCATGAGTGAATCCACCCATCACCTACGTCGTCGCTGGACCGCATTGGGCGTAGCATTGGCTTTTCATGGCCTGGTGCTCCTATTGCTGTGGCTGGTGGTGATTCGCACCCCCATACCGCCCTTTCCGGAGGGTGGATCACCGGGGCTGGAGGTGAATTTTGGGATGAGCGATGATGGCATGGGCAGCGTGCAGCCCGAGGAATCGGCACAGGATCAGGTTGCGGCCGATCCCGAACCCAGCGAGCGTGTTGCGCCTCGCCCATCTGTTTCAACCCAAACAACTGCCGCTAAGATTTTAACCCAGGAAACCAATGAAGCCACTGCAGAGGTGGTGAGCGGAAAAGGCAAAACAAGCAATGAGAGTCCGCGTAAGGAAGTAGCTCCGGAAACGAAGGTAACCGAGCCGGAGCCTCCAAGGAAAGGAGTGGCTTTGTACAAAGGCAAGAAGCAAACCGGCAGCGCCAGCGGTGGCCAAGAGGGGGAAACCGGTAAGCCCGGAGATCAGGGAAGAGCAGATGGCGATCGCAATGCCCGTTACCACGGAAACGGGGGGAGCGGCGATGGCGGAGAAAGCGGCAACGGAAGCGGCAGTGGATCCGGCGATGGGAGCGGAGTGCGGTTCAGCCTCAGCAACCGAAGAAAGGTAAGCCTACCCATTCCGAAAGCAAATTTCCAAGACCAAGGTAAGGTGGTGGTGCGCATTGTGGTGGATCCATCTGGACGGGTAATCGATGCTAAACCAGGGGTGAAAGGCTCTAATACCTCTAACCCGGAACTCCTCGAAATTGCCAAAAAAGCCGCTTTACAGGCTAGGTTCAACTCCTCAGACGATGCCGCTGAGGAACAGATAGGTACCATTACCTATAATTTCATGCTTAGGTAAGAACTCATGACCTACCCGCAGGTACTGGACTACCTTTTTGCCCAGTTGCCCATGTTTCATCGGGTAGGAAAGGCCGCCTACAAAGCTGATTTGTCAAACACCGTGGCTTTATGCCGCTATCTCGGAAATCCGCAAAACAATCTTAAGGTTATACACATTGCGGGAACCAATGGTAAAGGTTCCACCTCTCATTTGCTTGCGGCTATTTTACAGGCTTCGGGTTATAGGGTAGGCCTTTATACCAGTCCGCATTTACTCGATTTTCGTGAACGCATTCGATTAAATGGTAATATGATTCCGGAAGAGGATGTGGTGCGCTTCGTGGAACGGCACAAAGATGCAGTGTCTTCCATTGCCCCATCGTTTTTTGAATGGACCTACGCCCTTTGTCTGAGCTGGATGGCAGAACAGAAGCCGGATGTTTTGTTGTTGGAAACAGGCTTGGGCGGAAGACTCGACAGCACCAACGTTTCCAAACCCATTCTTTCGGTAATCACCAACGTTGGCTGGGACCACATGGATTTGCTGGGCGATACCCTGGAGGCTATTGCTTTCGAAAAAGCTGGCATCATGAAGTCGGGTGTTCCAGTGGTGCTGGGGGAAACGCCTTCATCTACGCTTTCGGTTTTTAATAGAGCGGCTGAAAAAGCGTCTACCCGCCTCTGTTTTGCGCCGGATTGCTGGCAGATTGATTTCAGCAACGCGGCCGAAGTTTCGGCCCGGTGTTCCGATGGTCGTCAACTCCAGCGTTTTTGTTTTGGTTTGGGCGGATGGTATCAGTCGGAGAATCTGTCCACCGTGCTTACTGCCGTGGATGAGCTTCGGGCCTTGGGTTACCAGATAGACGAAGAGGATCTGCGTACCGGATTGGCACAGGTAAAAGAGCAAACGGGTCTGCGTGGTCGGTGGGACGTACTTGGGCAACATCCTTTTGTGGTGGCAGATACGGCCCACAACCAACCCGGTTTCGAAGCAACTATGAACCAGTTTCGCGAGACCCCTGCAAAACACAAGCGCATGGTTTTGGGATTTGTCCGCGACAAAGCAGTAGAAAAACTCATTGGCATGCTGCCTTCAGGAGCAACCCTCTTTCTTGCGCCGCCTTCAGTTCCACGCGCCCTCGACCTCGATGGACTTAGGGCGATTTCGAACCTTCCACCCGGAACGCGGTTCTATGCTTATGTAGAAGATGCAGTTCACGCAGCCATTCAGGAGTCTCGACCCGAAGATGCCTTGTACATAGGAGGTTCCACGTTTGTAGTAGCCGATGCCCTGCCCTTATTTTTAAAAGCAAAGAACAATGAAATTCAAAGTTGAAAAATCTGAGGAGCAATGGCTCGCCGAACTTGGTCCAGAGGCCTATTCTGTTTTGCGGAAGAAGGGAACGGAACGTCCTTTTACCAATGCATATTACAAGGTTTCCTCAGAAGGAATCTATTCTTGCCGGGCCTGCGGAGAGCCCTTGTTTCAAAGCACCGCAAAATACGATTCCGGCAGTGGATGGCCCGCTTTCTACCAAGCTCTCGACAAAACCAAAGTGCTGGAACTACGCGATACCAGTCATGGAATGATTCGGACAGAAGTACTGTGCGCTTCGTGTGGATCGCACCTAGGTCACGTTTTCCCAGACGGACCTGCCCCAACCGGCCTACGCTATTGCATCAATTCGGTATCCTTGCTGCTCGATAGAACCAACTAAACGATAAACAAAGTGAAATAAAAAAAGCCACCTTTTGGGTGGCTTTTTTTGTGTGTTGTTTTTTTATTTCTTTCCTCCTCCGAGTCCAACAGGACTGCCAACGCGGTCCATGGCGCAACGGAAACCCAGCCAGGGTGTTGACTGCTTTTCGTCTAAGAAGCGGCGCGTGCCGGGGTTCATCCAATACACGCGGTCTTTCCAGCTTCCACCTTTGAAAACGCGAACTTTGTCATCGATCATGGATGTTCCGCCATAGCTGTACATGCCATTGGTTTCTTTCTTTTCTGGATCGAGCTGAGCCTTCCAGTCGTCGGTTACCTGAGATTGAATGTCTCCATCCAAGAAGTTGATGTTGTCTGCGCGGCGGTAGTTGGTGCGATCTTTCAGATTGTCTTTTTCTACATCCACATTGCGCCACTTCAACTGACCGGGAATACCGCTGATGTTTCCACTGGAGTCTTTTTCCACTTCTTCGAGTTTGGCGTCAATATTGCCTTCGTCGTCGAGCTTTTTCGTCTTAAACACGTTGCCCCTGAATGGACGAAAATCGTCTTTATCTTCTGGGCTAAGTGGGCGATAAACGTCCATAACCCACTCGCTTACGTTTCCAGCCATATTATAGAGCCCAAAATCGTTTGCCCAATATGCGAGCACCGGAGCGGTAATGTCGGCGTTATCGTTAAGGTTGCCTGAGGTTCCCATGTTGTCGCCTCTGCCGCGCTTATAGTTTGCCATCATTCGGCCAATATTCGCTTCTTGATCATTCCGCACATAGTGGCCGTTCCATGGGTAGAGCCTACGCTGGGAAATGTTTTCTTCAGTAGTATTTCCGATTAGGGAGAGGGATGCATATTCCCATTCGGCTTCGGTAGGCAGGCGGTAACGGGGCAGGAGCTGGCCATCCTCCATGCGCACTTTGCGCTCTCCCGATCCTCTTGGATTGATGTCTGGGAGAAGCTTTTGCACGGTTCCTTCGTACTGACCTGCCAGGTAGGCGTCTGTGTTGAAGTTGTTTTGGTCGGCCCAGTTGGCGGGATCCCACTGAAGAATGCCTTCGCGAACTAGAATCATCTCGTTTACACGGTCGGTTCTCCAGGCGCAGAAGTTGGAGGCCTGAATCCAGTTTACGCCTACAACAGGGTACTCATTGTAAGCAGGGTGACGCAGGTAATATTCCACGTAAGGCTCATTGAAGGCCAACTGACTGCGCCAAACCAAGGTATCGGGCAAGGCTTTTTTAAGCACTTCAGGATAGTTGGTGCCGTACACATTCCTTAGCCAGTAAAGATATTCCCGATAGTTGAGGTTGGTTACCTCAGTTTCATCCATGTAAAACGTAGAAACTGAAATCCTGCGAGGGATGTTGTTCCAGTCGTACATGACATCCTGCTCGACACGCCCCATGGTGAAGGTTCCGCCTTCAATAAGGACCAAGCCCGGACCTGTTTCCTGCTCCACGTAGGGGATTTTCTCGAAACCGCCATTATCGGCGTTGTTGAACTCCCATCCGGTTGACGAAGACTTTTCCCTGCTGCACGAACTGATTACCAACACCGCCAGGGCTGCGGCCGATAGGTGGATCAGAGACTTGAGGTGTTTGTTCATCACTGAAGATGTTTTGTTTATTTCTTGTTGAAAACGCAAATTAACTAAAAAAATTGCAGACCATCATCCGCTATGTTCGGGCTTCTACGCCCCGAAAAGCAAAAGGTTCGCTAGAAGGTGGGGCAATTCACGGTATTGAACACCCGGCGTTTCTTTTTGCAGTAGAACTGGAAGATTCCGGTTAACTCATGGGCACCAAGCCCACCGCGCAGGCGAGAGATGGTAATGTCGTAGCTGTAACCGAATTTGAAAATGCTGTAGTGGAATCCTAGGAGCGTGATAATGGCATCGTTGTTTCGGTACCAGAGTCCACCAACAAAGGGGCCTTTGGTAAAATAAAGGCCAAGATTCAGTTGCTGATATCTTCCTTGCATTTGGTAGATGATGTTTGGGGAAATGTTAAAATCCTCATCATCACCGAGGGGAAGAACCGCACCTGCATGAGCAGTGTATTTACGGGGAAGTGGGCTGGAGGCGGTTCGGATAAAGCTTTCGTCGGGCTGAGATAGGTGGTGAACCGAAACGCCTCCGAAAAAGTTTCTGCCAAACCCAATTATGCCTGCAGAGAAGTCTACATAATCACGGGTGCTGCGGGGAATGGCTTCTCCGGTTGGGAAGATAAAGCCATATTTTGGATCAATTTGGTCTGGGAATGTTAGGTCTTTTCCGAGTTGACGCTGAGCATAGGTCATTTGCAACCCGGCTCGAATGGAGAAGTTGCGGTTTACATTTACCTGGTAAGAATACATACCGCTGAACGAAGTGGTGGTTAGAGATCCAGAACCTGCCCGGTCGCGATAAGCCATGAGTCCTATTCCACCTCCGAGGTCGTCCACGTGACGGTCGAAGGAAACGGCCATGGTGTTGTAATTGCCGTAGATGCCCGGCCATTGGTTGCGGTAACTGGTAACAATTCGGGGACAACGAACAGAGCCTGCAAATGCTGGATTAAGGTAAATGGGATTGGCGTAAAATTGAGAAAAATGAGGGTCTTGAGCCTGAGAGCCAAGGCTTAGCAGTAAACAAACGAAAAGGAAAAAGCGTTTCATCCAGGGACTTAACCGGTAAAAATGTAAGAACAACAAACTTACGCAATTTATTTTGCCATGGTTACAATAAGGACCACAAAATGATGTTTTTTTACGCATTGAAAGCCATGAATAGGAGAAAGCGCTTACTTTTTGGATGGATTGTTCTCATCGTATGGCCTCTTTCCGGGGTTCATGCTCAGGAGTGGGAGACGCAATTGCGTTGGAAGCAGCCCATCTATTTGAGCTATCCCGGTGCTCCGGGTTTCAGTTTGCCCACTTTTGATGGGGCCGAGTTTATGGACCGTTTTGGTGGTTTGCCGGGCAAGGTGGATTTGGTGGCGGTTCAATCTTCCGCTGCCGCATTCTCTGCTCGTATGGACGTACTTGCCTCTGAACCACTTTCTCGAGCGGAGTTGGAAATGGTAACCGGAAAAATGCCTGCTTCCGGTTTTGGATTTCCTGAGGTGCGCGTGCGTTCCGATCGGGGGAAAGCGTTGGCTCAGGTTACGGTTATGCCCTGGTTGCAGGTGGGTGGGGCATGGCACAAGGTATTGCGTTACCGCATTCGCCTCAGCCTCCAGTCTGCCGGTTTGCGTGCAGCTTCCGGGAACAGCAGTTCACCGGCAACCCAATCGGTTCTGGCCTCCGGGAAATGGTATAAGATAGGTGTGGTAAAAGACGGGATTTATAAACTCACTCCTCAAAACCTCGCTGCTTTGGGTATGGATGTGACGGAGATGAATCCGGTCAATCTCCGTGTCTATGGAAACGGTGGTCGAAATCTTCCATTCAGCAATGCCAGTCCTTTACCCGATGATCTCAGCGAAAATCCTGTTTGGATAAGCGGGGCAGACGATGGTCGTTTCGATTCTACAGACGTATGCTATTTTTTCGGCAAAGGCCCACACCGTTGGAATGCGATTACGGGTGGTTGCGCACCCTTCCGTCACCAGCTGCATTTGTATTCCGACACTACTTATTATTTTGTAACGGCTGATTTAGGTCCCGGCCAACGCATCTCTACCCTGCCTCCGCCAAGCCAACAGCCTAATGTTATAGCCAGTGGGTTTGATGAGCGTTTGTATTATGAAAACGAGGCGGTAAACCTGATTCATTCCGGTCGCGACTGGTATGGAGAGAAGTTTGATGCGCAAACTCGGTTTGATTTTCCTTTTACCATTCCGGATGTACAAACAAACGAGGCTGCACGGGTTTTTGCCGTTGCTCTTAGTCGCTCCAACCCCGCCAGCACGTTTGTGGTTAGGAGTGGAAATGGAAGCGGAAGCTTTTCTCCCCGTGTATTCGACCCGGCCCGTTATTACGCCGAATACGGATGGCCCGATTCCACCTGCTTTACTTTTCAGCCCAGCGGCTCCAATTTGAATGTTGCCGTTGAGTTTCAAAAGAATCCGGCTTATTCAGCTGCGTTGGGTTACCTCGATTTTTTGGAGGTTCATGCCCGTCGGTCGCTTCGTCTTTTTGGCAATCAACTTGTTTTTCGCGATACCCGCACTGTTGGTTCTGGCAACGTGGCTCAGTTCTCTCTTTCCGGAACGGGCCCTCAGACGCGGGTGTGGGATGTTACCATTCCCACTGCACCCTTGGAGATGAGCGTGGTCCAAACAGGTTCTTCATCTCTTCAATTTTCTGCCTCAGCCGA
>JBEIVB010000164.1:0-4077 GCA_040374085.1 Flavobacteriales bacterium
GTAGTTGCAAACTACGCCAAGAGTGCAGATTGGGTCATGAGGCAGGGCGAGGGCAGGATTTTGGTTGGGTGCAGTAATAGGTGGGGCGTAGTTGCAAACTACGCCCAGGCGGATTTTTAGAGGGTGAGAACGCGCAGTTGATAACAACAAAAAGGTGGAAGGCCAGGGTCGATTGGGCGGGCGTAGTTGCAAACTACGCCAAGAGTGCAGATTGGGTCATGAAGCAGGGTGAGGGCAGGATTTGGGTTGGGTGCGGTAATAGGTGGGGCGTAGTTGCAAACTACGCCCAGGCAGATCTTTAGAGGGCGAGGGGATGGAATCGGCAACACATACACAACATGGCCCACTTTTTGAACGTAGAACAAAAGCAAACCCATTACACATGAAACCCTTTGCATGGATGGCGGTGGCCATTCCCCTGCTTACCCAGGCCCAAACGCGCAACACCGCATTTCAAGACGGAGAGAAGCTCACCTACCGCGTACACTACGGCTTTGTAGATGCCGGCACTGCCGAGCTGGAGCTCAAACAAGACAACAAAATGCTGGGCAATATAGCCGTGTACCATGCGGTGGGCATTGGGCATACCAACCGCACCTTCGACTGGTTTTTTAAGGTGCGCGACCGCTACGAAACCTACATAGACCGAACCACCTTAAATCCGGTGCTGTTTGTAAGAAAAGTAGACGAGGGCGGATACAAAATCAACCAGAACCAAATCTACCAGCAGAAGCAAAACAACGTCATAAGCGACGGCAAAAACATGAAGGTGCCGGATAACATTCAAGATATGTTATCTGCTTTTTATTATGCCCGAAACGTCGATTACAGCACCGCAGTTGTTGGACAGATTTTTACCATCACCACCTTTGTAGACAACGAAATCTTCCCGTTGAAAATCCGATATGTGGGCAAAGAAGTAATCGACTCTGACATAGGCGAGATTCGGTGTTTGAAGTTTCATCCGGTCATACAAAAGGGCAGGGTGTTTAAGAACGAAGACGACCTGAACATGTACATTTCCGACGATGCCAACCGCATACCGATACGGGTGGAAGCCAAGCTGCTGGTGGGTTCGGTGCGGATGGATCTGAAGCGTTTTGAAAACCTGCGAAACCCCTTATCTTTGGTGCGTTAACCTTATACAATACATGTACTATGAACGCACACACCTTAGATTGGGAATCTGTTTTGTTTTTGGATTTGGAAACCGTTCCACTCACCGCATCTTATGCAGAGATGGACGAGCGGGGCAAGGCCTTATGGGCGCGCAAATGGGAGTCGCGCAAATCCGGCTTGCGATCTGAGCTGAGTGCCGAAGAGGCCTTTGGGCAGGCGGGCATCTGGGCCGAGTTTGGCAAAATTGTTTGCATTGGATTGGGCTATGCCGAAGCGCGCTCCGGTGGTTGGCACCTCACCTTGGGAAGTCTTACGGGCCACGACGAAAATGCCCTGTTGCGCTCTTTTCTCGACGTTCTGCAGCGCATGAACCGCAAAGCTCCGGTAGTGTTGTGTGCGCACAACGGCCGGGAGTTCGATTTTCCATACCTATGCCGACGCTTGTTGGCACAAGGATTTGCTCTACCCGAAGCCTTGCGCCTGCAAGGCAAAAAGCCCTGGGAGGTGCGGCATTTGGATACCTTAGAGGGGTGGAAATTCGGCGACCACAAGAACTACACCAGCCTCGACCTCATCTCCTATGCACTGGGCATGCCCAGTCCGAAAAGCGGCATGGACGGATCTCAGGTGGCGGAAACCTACTGGGGTTCGGGCGATTTGGAAGCCATAGCCCGATATTGCCGTGCCGATGTAGAAACCCTTGCTCGGGTGGCCTTTCGGCTCTACGACGGCATAGCATCAGAGGCCATTACCGCAGAACACAAGCACCTTGAAGTGCATGATGGCCGGGACTTTTATCTGGCTGCGGAGGCGGAAAAATAGGGTTACCTTTGGTGTCGTGGACGCCGAAGACATACGGCAATATTGCCTTCAGAAGCAGATGGTAACGGAGGGGTTTCCCTTCGATTCGGAGACCCTTGTGTTTAAGGTTGCGGGTAAAATGTTTGCCTTATTGGCTTTGGATGCACACCCTTTGCGCATGAACCTGAAATGCGATCCCGAGCGGGCCGTGGCCTTGCGCGAGCAGCATGCGGCCGTGTTGCCCGGCTACCACATGAACAAATCGATGTGGAACACCTTGGTGCTCGACGGCTCCTTAACGCGCAAATGGGTAGAGGCAGAAATTGATCATTCCTACGAGGAAGTGGTGAAAACCCTTCCGAAAAAAATAAGAGAAAACCTATGAAAAGTGAACATGCACCTTTGCTTACCGGCGGAGGAATGAGCCTAAAGGGCAAAACCGCTTTGGTGTGCGGCGGCACCCAGGGCATTGGCAGGGCGGTGGCCCAAACCCTTGCCGGCATGGGCGCCCGCGTGGTGCTGCTGGCGCGCAACGCTGAGCGCCTGGCCGAAACCGCTGCCGCTTTGCCGGGTTCGGGCCACCAATGGCTGGTGGGCGACCACGGCAATCTTCCGGAATTGAAATCGTCTCTTGCCCATTTGGTGCAACACACGCCCATTGATGTGCTCATCAACAACTCCGGAGGTCCGCCCGGAGGAAAGGCCATGAACGCTACAGAAGAGGCTTTTTTACACGCTTTCTCTCAGCACCTGTTGGTGAACTCCGCGCTTACGCAGATCGCGCTTCCGGGCATGCAGAAAGCCGAGTGGGGGCGCATTGTAAACATCATCTCCACCTCTGTAAAACAGCCCTTGCCCAACCTGGGCGTATCCAACACCGTGAGGGCGGCCGTAGCCAATTGGGCCAAAACCCTGGCCACCGAGGTGGCCCCTATGGGCATTACGGTAAATAACGTGTTGCCCGGGGCTACCCGCACAGGCCGACTCAGCGGGCTGCTGGAAGCGCGCGCGGCACAATCGGGGACGCCCATAGAAACCTTAGAGGCCGAAATGCTGCACGAAATTCCCATGAAGCGCTTCGGTGAGCCCGAAGAAATTGCAGCGGCGGTGGGTTTCCTGTGCAGTCCGGCAGCGGCCTACATCAGCGGCATCAACCTGCCCGTTGACGGGGGTAGAACGATGTGCTTATAATTATACAAAAGATGTATTATTCCGGAACAACCGGATAGGGAGCGGCCATGGTTCCGGTGCAATCCTGGGCAAACATAAGATCGTTGAAGCGATCCTGCTCCGGCAAATAAAACAGCGTGCAGCCCCGTTGCTGCATGCGGCGCAAGCTATCAGCCGGGGCATAAAACACCCACGTTACCGCATGTTGCTTGGGTTGAGCATCGGTCATAATCAATTGGTTGTACCACCAACCGGTAACCACAGCGGCTTTTCCAAGCTGAGGAGCGGTTTTCAAACACTGTTTCACAAACTCTTCTTTCTGCACGCGCTTGAGGTGATCGGCCCATACCAGCCCGCAGAAAGGCTCCAAGGCAACGGTTTGCCCGGCCGTGTGGACCTGCATGCCCAGAGGCCGTGCCGTACTGCCGCGTATGGGATCTACGAGGTTTACCCCGAGCACAAGGCCCGAAATGCCCAGCAACACCAACACCACACCTATTCTGCGGGGCCGCAGCACATGGGGTAAAAGCACCAGCACAGCCGGAACGGCTCCCAACAAATAATACGATTTTTGGGGCAAACGCGCATATACTAAAACATATAAAACAATTACAGCCCCGCACCAGATGAACACCGGTTTATGGATTTCGCGAAAGGGTTTTCGGAAAGAAGGCAACAGGCAGAGCAGAAGCGCTGCGCAGCCGGTTAGCCCCCATACGCCAAGGGTGCTTTTGTAGAGCCATTTGGGCAGGTTGGGATAGGGAAACTGGTCGGAGTAATCGAAAAAGGCGGCGCCGTAGGTCAGGTAGGCGGGCACAAAACACAGGGCGGCCGTTGCACATGCGGCCAAGGCAAATCCGAGGCGGGCAGAGGAGGGGCGCCACCACGAAGCGGCCGGAATTAAGCCGCACAAGGGCAGAAGCATCACCATGGAGGTGATGCGACAGCCGGTGGCAAGGCCCAGCAGGATGCCGGCAAGGACATAAC
>JBEIVB010000211.1:0-2433 GCA_040374085.1 Flavobacteriales bacterium
ACCACCTCAACTTCTTCGCGCAGTTTGGCGGCGTGCTTGGCTTCCACCAGGGTGTCAACCTCCGCACTTTGTATGTCGGAAACCCGCGTTACGTCTTGCACCAGCTTGGTGCTGGATGGCTGAAAGAGCAAGAGGTGTTTTTGATAGAGGCTGTAGACTCCTTTAAAGGTTTTTCCCATGGAGATGGGCCAGCTGAGCGGACAAACTTTTATGGAGAGTTTGGCTTCAATTTCATCCAATAAATCAAATGGATCTCTGCCCTCGCGGTCGAGTTTGTTGATGAACACGATAACCGGGGTGTTGCGCATGCGGCAAACTTCGAGCAGCTTTTCGGTTTGGCTTTCTACGCCTTTCACGCAGTCGATGACCATGATTACGCTGTCTACCGCCGTGAGGGTGCGGTAGGTGTCTTCCGAAAAATCCTGGTGACCGGGGGTATCGAGGAGGTTGATGTTTACGCCGCGGTAGGTGAATCCCATTACCGAGGTGGCCACCGAGATGCCGCGTTGCCGCTCTATTTCCATGAAGTCGGAGGTGGCGGCGCGGGCGTTCTTGTTGGATTTTACGGCACCGGCGGTTTGAATGGCTCCGCCAAAAAGCAGGAGCTTTTCGGTGAGGGTGGTTTTGCCGGCATCGGGGTGGCTGATGATGGCAAAGGTGCGGCGTTTCTCGATCTGGCTGGTGTAGAGGCCCATGGCAAAAAGTGCGCGAAACTACGCAAAAAAAGGGCGGCTCAGGGTTTTGGGTTTGCCCGCTCGAAGGCATCTGCCTGCTCCTGCACCAAACGAATGCCTGCTTCAAAGGTGTGGGGCGCATAGCCCAATACCCGTCGGGCTTTGTCTATGATGAAGCCGGTGCGGGGCGGACGCTTGGCAGGCTGGTTGAGGGTGGCAGAGCTCACAGCTTCTACACAATCCATGCTGAGCCCGTTCACGCGCGCCACGGCTCCAACCAAGTCGATGATGCTGAGGGTGTCCGGTCCGGATATGTGGAATATGCCCCGAGCCCGCTGTTTGGCGGCCAATATGCAGCCCTGGGCCAGATCTTCGGCCAGGGTAGGAGAGCGAAACTGGTCGTTCACCACGTTCATGGGTTGCCCTTTGCGCAGGGCTTCGCGGGCCCACAGCACGATGTTGCTGCGGCTCATGTTGTCGGTGATGCCGTACACGATGATGGTGCGCAAGATGGCCCAATCGATGCCGGAGGCGGTAATGATGCGCTCTGCATCGTATTTGCTCCAACCGTAGAAACTAACGGGGTTGGGCGCATCTTCTTCGCGGTAAGGACCGGCCTCTCCATCGAAGATGAAGTCGGTGCTGAGGTGGATGAGGTGCACGCGTTTTTGGTGCATGCCGTCTATGGCCTCTACCAAATGGCGCACAGCCTCCACGTTTTGCATGCGGCAGGCTTCCCGCTCGGTTTCGCACTGGTCTACGTTGGTCATGGCAGCGGTGTGCATCACCACATCGGGCTTATATTTCTCCAGCACCTCAACCACTTGTTGCCGGTTGGTGATGTCGAGGCTGCAGTAGGTATAGCCCTCTTGTACGGCCAAGCGGTTGGGCCCGCGGCTCGTAGCTACGAGTTGTACTTCCGGGTCGTTTTTTAAGGCATAAACCAGCTTCTGTCCAAGAAGCCCGTTGCTGCCGGTAATGAAGATGCAGGTTTTCGCACTCATGGCTCAAGACGAAGCTCGGTGAGGATGTTTTGGGCATCGGCCAGTTTCTCCATAATAAACAACACATAGCGAATGTCTACGCAAATGGTGCGCTTGTATTCGGCATCAAAAACCACGTCGCCGGTAATGGATTCCCAGTTGCCGTCGTAGGCCAGGCCAATGAGCTTGCCCTCTGCATTCAGCACCGGACTGCCGCTGTTGCCGCCGGTAATGTCGTTGGTGGTGAGAAATGAAATGGGCAATCGGCCACCCTCTGCATAGCGGCCAAATTCCCTTTTCTGAAGGGCCTGAACCAATGGATTCCAGGCTTTGTAGTCGGCATCGCCGGTAATGAGTTTCTCCATGATGCCTTCTCCAAAGGTTTGCCAGTGGTATTGTACCGCATCTTTTGGGGCATAGCCTTTTACTTTTCCATAACTCAAACGTTGGGTGCTGTTGGCATCTGGGTAGATGGCACGCTCGCCTTTCCATTCCATAAGGGCTTTGAGCAGCTTGTTGCGGTTGGGTTCCACAGTCTCTTGATACCTTTTCTGGTAAGGCAAGAGCTTCTCGGTGTTGAACTGCTGAAGCTGCCCACCAAACACCACAAAGGGCTCTTTTTTAAGGGCTTTGAGGTTGGCTTGCTCCAGCCAGGCTTTGGCAGAGGCCAGGTTGCTGAGTTGGGTTTTGCTGTATACCTTCTCCAAAAAATTCTCCAGTTTTTCGGCAGCGGTCTTTCCACTGAAGTTCATGATGTCGCGCACGCATTCCGGCTG
>JBEIVB010000138.1:0-5370 GCA_040374085.1 Flavobacteriales bacterium
CCTGCATGGCGTCGCGCGGACATTCTACCCAGGTGATGGCGTGGTTCATGCTCCAAAGTTACGGGATTTGGGGCCCGGGTGAAAGATGGTTTTGTTGGGCAGGTCCACCACCCACACCGTTTTTTTTTATGTGTTTTTGATTATGAAATGAAGGCGCGTTTTGAATGGGCACATCAATTCGGTTGCCAAGAGGTGTTTAGGAGAATCCCTTCACGAGCTCCCGAACTAAGGTTGGACCTTGGTACACAAGTCCGCTGTACACCTGCACCAGCTGGGCGCCGGCCTGTAGTTTCTCGCGCACATGATGGGCCTCAGAGATGCCTCCAACGCCCACCAAGGGCAGCGTGCCCCGGCTTTGTTGATGAAGGAACTCCAGCACCTCGGTAGAACGGGCCCTCAAGGGCTCTCCGCTTATGCCCCCTGCTCCAAGGGCCTCTACCACTTCCGCCGCCTCCACCAGGTGGGCACGGGAAAGGGTGGTGTTGGTGGCCACCACTCCGGCCAGGTTGCAGGTTTGGGCAAGCTCCAGGATGTCGAGCAGTTGCTCGTTGCTAAGGTCCGGGGCAATTTTTAAGAGCAGAGGTTTGCGTTGGGGGTTGGCCAGTTGAAGCCCGCTGAGCAATTTGCTTAAGGGCTCTTTCTCTTGCAGGGCGCGCAGTCCGGGTGTGTTGGGCGAGCTTACGTTCACCACAAAATAATCACCCAAAGCATATAAGCGTTTGAATACCAGCAGGTAGTCGTTTAAGGCTTCTTCGTTGGGGGTGTCTTTGTTTTTGCCCATGTTGATGCCAATGCGCATGCTGCCTGTGTAGCGTTGCAGGTTGTTGGCCAGGGCTTCCATGCCGTTGTTGTTGAAACCCATGCGGTTGAGCAGGGCCTCAGAGGCTTTTAGGCGAAAGAGGCGGGGCTTGGGGTTTCCGGCTTGGGCACGGGGGGTAACGGTGCCCACCTCTACAAAGCCAAACCCCATGGCCTCAAACACGCGCAGGTAGGCTCCGTTTTTATCGAGCCCCGCTGCCACGCCCACACCGTTTTTGAAGTTTAGGCCTAGGCAGGTGGTGGGTGCGGTTTGGGGTGTTTTCCAGAGGCGGCAAAGAAGGGCAAACACCCCGGGCACCCGCACGGCCAGACCCATGAGGCCCAAGGTTAGGTGGTGGGCTTTTTCGGCATCGAGTCGGAATACCAGCGGGCGGATGAGGTGTTTATAAAGCACGACGCGAAATTCGGTAACCGGGTGCAATAACCAAACGAAAATCGGCATTTCTGTATCGAGGGTCTTGCACGAGGGCATAGCCCAGGCCAATGGCCACATCCACCGAATAGCGGTTTAGGGCAATGCGCACGCCCCGCATGGCGCCCACCGCCAACACCTGCCCCCGCTTGCTGCCCTCGCCCGAAGGCGGAAGGAGCAGGGTGTGGCGTAGGTAGGCCGCCCAATAGGTTCTTTTTATGCCCATCATGGATTTGTGGTAGCGCCGCACTTCGGCCTGCAGGGCGGGCTGCAGCATGCCCCGGGCTTGCCAGGGCAACAACACCACTCCGGCTTCCATCAAAAGGCCCCAGTGGCCCTCGCGCCGGCTCAAACCAAGGTTGGCCGGATTCAAGAGGTTGCTGTGGAGCCTCCACTCGGGGCGGGCAGTGGCGTTGCGCCCCGCAAGGAGAAGCAAGAGGCAGAGGATGCTGAGGTACGCGTTGCGCTTATAAAAATAAATCACGTTGCACCTCCGGGGTTAAGGCACAAGAGGGCTTCTTGCAGGTAGGCCGCAATGGGCAGACGGTGGAGATCGTATTCCGAACGCACCACAAGATGCCGAACGCTTTTCCGATCTAGGGCTTCCAGCACACGCATGGGGTCGGCTAGGCGATGGCCCCCCACAAACCCCAATACCACCCATTGGGGGCGGCACATTAGGTAAACAAACGGTTTGGGAGCATAATAAAAAGGTATGCCGTAGGCCAACTTCTCTTGCATCCTTGGCTCTGCCTCCTGCACCATGCTCCTTAGGTGCAGCAGCCATAGACGCTGAGGTAGAGGCTGTTGTAGGATGTAGGAGTAGGCAGCAGACACAATGGTGTTTTATTATGTTTGTAATATACCTTGGCTAGGTGGAGGCACCAGGTGATCTACCCGCTTGCGCCAAAGGTGGGGTACCAAGGCAACCCAAAACATGCGGAAGTATCCGCCCGGCAGTTCGGGCGCATGGGCGTGCGACTCCAACTGCGGAAAGGGCCGTGAGGCGCGCAGGTGGTGGTCGGCATGGCGGCCCAGCTCAAAGAGGGCCCTGCGGGTAAAGGCGGCATTGGTTTGCCAACTGTGCCGGGCCTGCACCCGATCGCCTTCGGCACGCACCAATCCGTAGTGCTCTATGTAGTTCACATATTCCAGCAAGAAGATGGCCACGGCGGCTTGGGTGAGGTAAACGAGGGTCATCGAAAAGCCCAGTATGAGGAGCAAGGCTACGAGGCCGCCGGTTTGCAGCAGCAGAAAGGCCAGCACGCGGTTGCGCACCCACGTATGTTGGCTGCGTTTGAGGCGTTGCTGCTCCAGAGAAAAAGCACTTTTGAGCTGCCCGGGTATGGTGCGCAGCATAAAGGCATAGAGGCTCTCGCCTTTTCGGGCGGTTGCCGGGTCGCGGGGGGTGCCCACCCAACGGTGGTGGCCGTGTATGTGTTCTACAAAGAAGTGCGCATAGCCAATGGGCAAGAGGGCTGCTATGCCAAGGGCCTGCAAGGGGGCTTGGCTGCGGTGTATGAGCTCGTGGGCAGGAACAATGCCCATGAGTCCGCTGTGTATGCCCACCGCCACGGCAGCGGCCACACCCCATCCCCCAATCAGGGTGCCTTGCCACAGGCTGCACACGAAGAGCACCAGAATGGCCAGATGCAGAAGGGCGGCCAGCACCACCCAAAAGGTACCCTTGCCGGCTTTTTCAGGAGAAGCGGCAGAGGGCGTGCCCAGGGTGTCGAACCATACGCACAGCAGCAAGATGTACACAAGGGGCACCAGGGTGGCAGCACCACCCACGATGCAGCCCAGGGCGCAGAACAGGGTGCTGCCCAAACAAAGCGAATAGCGCATCGGCATCATGCTTCAAAAATCTGAAAATTTTGCCACCGTGGCTTCGGCGGTTTCCCATAGTGAGGGGTGAATAAAATACCGGAGCCCGCATTTCGTTACCCCATGTAAGGGTTTATCTTTGCCGTTCACCCAAGAAAAAGTACGGAGAACCACACGTTGAAAACAGTACACGCCATTTGCGAAGAGGTGCGCTCCGGCGTCACCACCTGCGAAGCCGAGGTGAATCGGCTGCTGGATGAGGTGAAGGGCAATGCCCACCTGAATGCCTTTCTGGAGGTATGGGCAGAAGAAGCCTTACAAGAGGCCCGCCGCATCGATGCCAAGGTGAAAGCCGGAACAGCCGGTCGCCTGGCAGGCGCCGTGTTGGGCCTAAAAGACAACATCTGCGTGCAGAACCACCGGGTTTCCGCTTCGAGCCGCATCCTCGAAGGGTTTGTTTCGCAGTATGCGGCAACGGTGGTGGAGCGCTTACTGGCCGAAGACGCCATTCTCTTGGGTCGCCTAAGCTGCGATGAGTTTGCTATGGGCAGCTCCAACGAGAACAGCGCCTATGGTCCGGTGCGCAACCCCATAGACCCCGAACGGGTGCCCGGTGGCAGTTCGGGAGGCTCTGCCGCAGCGGTGGCTGCCGGACTGGTGCATGCCGCATTGGGCACCGACACCGGTGGTTCCATACGCCAACCCGCCTCTTTCACCGGCACGGTAGGCCTAAAACCAACCTACGGACGGGTATCCCGCCACGGCATCATCGCCTATGGGTCTTCCTTCGACCAGGTTGGGCCCATCACCCACACCGTAGCCGATGCCGCCCTGCTGCTCGAGCTGATGGCCGGTGCCGACGCCTACGACACCACCGCCTCTAAGCGCGCCGTGGCCCCCTACAGCCAACATCTTCACCTCAGCGGAAAACGCCGCTTCGCGGTGCTCAAAGAGTGCATCGAAAGCCCCGGACTAAACCCTGCCGTAAAAGCCTCTGTGGAACGGGTCATCGATCTTCTCAGGCAACAAGGGCATGAGGTTTCTTTTGTGGAGTTCCCCTACCTCAAATACCTGGTGCCCACCTACTACGTGCTCACCACCGCCGAAGCCAGCTCCAACCTCGGCCGCTACAGCGGGGTGCATTATGGCTACCGAAGCCCGCATGCCACCGACCTCGAAAGCACCTACAAGCAATCGCGCAGCAAAGGGTTTGGAACCGAAGTAAAACGCCGCATCATGCTGGGTACTTTTGTGCTGAGCGCAGGATACTACGACGCCTACTACGCCAAAGGACAAAAAGTGCGGAGGGTCATCCGCGACCACACCAACTCCCTCTTCGAGTCTTTCGACGCCATCTTAACCCCAACCACTCCCGGACCGGCGTTTAAGTTTGGTCAAAAAGGCGCAGATCCCATTCAGATGTACCTCGAAGACATCTTCACCGTGCAAGCCAACATCTGCGGCATTCCGGCCATATCGGTGCCCTGCGGCAAAACAGAAGAAGGACTGCCCATGGGCGTGCAACTTATGACCAAAGCCTTTGAAGAAGAGCAGCTTCTGGCCCTGGCGCATCACCTCGAAACCCTCCTGGCAACCGCATCATGAACCTGAGAGCGGGCATCATAGCACTGTGGTTATTGAGTTTGGCGGCAACGGCTCAGGTGCGCAATCTGCGCCCGGCTCCGGCAGACGACCCCATTGTGGCCATGCTCGACAGTTTGCAGGAAGCCCGCTACTTTGAGAGCCGGAACTTTACCGACGATACCTGCCTGCTCAACGTGCACGGCTACTGCCCCGATCTGGTGCCCCTCTTCAACGACCGCACCTTGTCTGAGCGCCTGCAAAAGCTCGATGCCAACTCTCCCTTCGATCTCGTATTCAACGAATCCGTTCGGCGCTTCATAGAGGTGTATTCCGTGCGCAAGCGCGTGGTGGTGTCGCGGGTGCTGGGCCTCAGCCATTTGTACTTTCCTCTCTTCGAAGAGCAGCTCGACCGATACAACCTCCCCATGGAGCTGAAATACCTGGCCATAGTAGAGTCGGCTCTGAACCCCCGCGCCGTTTCCCATTCTGGGGCGGGCGGATTGTGGCAGTTTATGTACGGCACCGGCCGTATGTTTGGGCTCAACAACACCTCTTATGTCGACGAACGCCGCGATCCCTACAAAGCCACCGTGGCGGCCTGCAAATATTTGAAATACCTCTACGGCATGTTTGGCGATTGGCAAATGGTGTTGGCGGCCTACAACTCGGGTCCGGGCACCGTAACCAAGGCCATACGCAGAAGCGGAGGTAAGAAAACCTATTGGGAG
>JBEIVB010000039.1:0-22142 GCA_040374085.1 Flavobacteriales bacterium
TGCCTGCAGATTTGGTTTGGTATAAACACATAGGTTTATACGGGTTTCGAAACGATGTTTTGCAAGAATTGGTGAATTTATCTGTTTGTCCTTTGGAGCAGTCTGAAGGTCTCGAGCAATTGCGTTGGTTGTTTTACGGATATAAGATTAAGGTTGGCATAACGGATTTTATAACTCATGCCATAGACACTCCAGAGGACCTGGAGCGCATCAACCAAATGCAGCCCCCGCATTAAAACGGATAACCAATACCAAGATTTAAGAAGTTGATGTCGCGCAGGGTTAATCTGCTGATTACCCAGCGTAGGCCTTCTGTTTTACTGGGGTCGTATATGGGAACTCCGGTATCCAGACGAATGATAAAAAAGGAAAAGTCGAATCGAAATCCTAGACCGGTTCCAACAGCCAATTGGCGGTAGAATCGATTCATGAGGAACTGGCCTCCGGGCCGTTTGGTCTTACTGTCGCTGTTTAGAAGCCAAATGTTTCCTGCATCGATGTAGGTGGCAAGGTCTAAATATTTGTAGACTTTAAAACGGTGCTCAATGTTTAGGGTCAGTTTTACGTCTCCAATGTTCTCAATTCCTCGAGTACCGGCTCTATAATAGGTTCCGGGGCCAAGGGTTCGGGGCAACCATGCGCGTAAGTCGTTGCCACCTCCCGCAAAAAAACTTTTGATGAAGGGCAGGGCAGTTGAGTTTTCGAAGGCATAACCTACGCCACCGAACGCGCGAAAAACCAAGGTTTGGTTATCGGGAGTTCGAATGTAATATCGATAGTCTGCTTCTACCTTCGCATATTCTGCATACGGATGGCGAAAATCTATACCCATAAAACGATAATATATAGATTTATCGCTCTCCTCATCAAACAGTTTCGGACTACCAAACATTCGGTTTATTGCACTGGGAATGATGCCTGCAATTTCTGCGGATAATTTAAAAAACTGACTGTTAATGGGTTTCCCTTCCACCTGATCATTAAATGTATAACTCGCCCTGCAATCGCTGATCAAAATGGGTTTGTAGCGTTGGCGAACCAAAACGTCATTTAGCCTCGCCAAAAGGTTCTCAAAATCGCTGTTGAGGGTTACGTTTATGAAGTTGAGTTCTATGGGGTAGAAGGTCCAAGTGGTTGGTCCATGAACCCAAGAATACCCGAGGTTTCCGTTTAGAATCGTGCGAAAATAATTGGGATTTTTTTGGTAATTCGCAGATACCGATAAACTGGTTTTGCGGATTACATTCGGGTTTTTTCCGCCAAGCCTAGGAAACTGTCTTGGAATGATCAACGATATTTCCGGACCCAACTCTATGGTATTAAAGGCCCCCAGGGTTACCTGCTGGGCAAAACTGCTGTCGATGCCTATGGGAACTTGCTTAACCTCTACACCGGTACGAACCTGAAATATCTCCGAGCCTTTGAATACGTTCTTGTTCTGATAAGTGATGTTGCCCTGAATACCATAGTTGCCAGCACTGTGAGATCCCTGCAACTCAAGAGAATAGGCTTGCTTTTTTGCCGGTGCCAACCGTATTTCTGCGCGCAATTGAGGGCGAATGGAATCACCGGTGGGTATGTAGTCGATTTTTATAGAAGAAAAACATTTTAATGCGGCAAGGCTGTTGTAGGTCCGTTCTGTATTGGTTTGACTGAAAAACGCACCCGGATTAACAAACACGGATTGAAGAAGCGCATTCCTTCTGTATGGGAGTGTGCCCGAATAGGCAAACACTTGTTTTTTACCATTGTCAAGAAAAACATCATAAGTTTGGTTGCGGTTTTTGGGATCGTAACCGGAGAAGATAACCACTTTTTCGATTGTGCTGGGCATGAATGCGCTTGCTTTTCTTTTCCGGTTCGGAGAGAATCCAACTTTGCATACCAAATCCACTTCTTGATTGGGCAACGCGGTATCGGCAGAAAAAGCAACCAGGTCTTCTGTGAAACCAAAAAAACCTTGGTTCCTCAAATACCGCACGATTCGATCTCGTTCAGCTACAATTCGATCCTCGTCGTAGATGCTTTCTGGACCCATTACCTGATGAATGGTATCGAGTTCTAAAAAACGCTTCAGGGTGTCACTGGCATATACAAAGGTATAGGTACGAATGGTGCTGGGTTTACCCAGTGAAACGGTATAGGTCACACGCGCCCGTTTTCTTCTGTAAATGGTATTGGTTTCCACTTTAGCGTTAAAATATCCTTTCTTGTTTATATAAAGTTGAAGTTGTTTGGCAGATCGGCTTGTTTGTAGAGTGTCTAAAATTACAGGCTCCTCTCCAACGTTTTCTTTGAGCCAGTTCTTCCATCTACGCGGTTTACCCAAGCTGGCAAGGTTGTATACATTTAGATGGAACCTGTAAATGC
Organism: Flavobacteriales bacterium; assembly: GCA_040374085.1. Classification (GTDB taxonomy): domain Bacteria; phylum Bacteroidota; class Bacteroidia; order UBA4408; family UBA4408; genus JBEIVB01. The sequence continues at coordinate 2,371 of JBEIVB010000039.1, forward strand.
CCAGAAGGTATTTGTTGGGTTTTTGTTTAACGATGGCTTTCATTGCATCGGGATCTAATTTCCCTGAAGGCTTTGTTTTTATGCGCATGCTGTTGAGCAGATGCTCATTTTGAGGCACCAATTGTGCAGGCTTGCAGGAAACAAGAAAGACGAGGGAAAGTAAGGCCAATAAACCCAGTATCTTTACCGGGCCCAAAGGTGAACGACAGGCTTCGATTTTCTTCCAATTCATGCGCGATTCAAAAGTAACCGAAATATCCAACCTACCTGAAATCCCGCTTACCAAGCGGGAGCTTGCCGATTTTCGCTCCCTGCACACTTCAAAAGGCCGGAACGAGCTCGGTTGTTTTTTAGGGGAAGGAACCCGGCTGGTGGATACGTTTTTAGATCAAGAGTATCCGGCAAAACTGGTGTTGTTTTCTTCTGCTCTTTCACCTTGGCTGTTGCAAAAGGCGGTATCGCTTAAGATTCCCTTGCAGAAAGTACCGGCAAGCCAACTCGAGCGACTTTCCACGCAACAAACTCCTCAAGAGGTTTGCGGCATTTGGCAGAAGTCAATCAACCACACGCCGGCTCAGCCTTGGAACATAGGATTGAGCTTGGTCTTGGATCGCGTTCAGGACCCAGGCAATATGGGTACCATCATTCGTCTTGCAGATTGGTTTGGCATTTCCAACTTGGTGCTGACTTCGGGTTGCACCGATCCATTTTCTCCAAAAGTGGTACAATCGTCGATGGGCAGCCTGACAAAGGTTCACCTTCATTTTGAGGATGATGTTAAGGCTTTTTTTGGCCGCATTAAGCTTGAATCGCCGGAAGTAAAAATCTGGACAGCCGATCTGGGAGGAAATCACCCGTGCTTTCCCTCACCGGCCCCGTCTTTTTTGGTTTTGGGCAATGAAGGATCGGGAATCAGTCCTTCTATCCGAGACTTGGCGGACGCAAGCATCACCATACCCGGTGCCGAATTCCGAGCCGCTGAATCGCTGAATGTTGCAGCCTCGGCTGCTATTCTGTTGGCCGATTGGTTCAGAAAAAAGTCCAATTCTAAAGACGAATGATCCGCTGAGGCGCTTGGCAGCCGTTTGCCGTATCTGAAATTGCTACTTTTACCGCCCTTCCAAATGCGTATGCTCCGTTTCTCACCCCTATATCTTATTGCCTTCTTAATGCTGGGATCCAGCGCTCTTGGCCAAACAGGCAACATTCGTGGATTCGTTTACGAGAAAGAAACCCAGGAGCCCGTCATTTTTACACCCGTTTTCATTCCAGGCACGCGTTATCAGGCTCAGACTGACGTTAACGGTTATTTTTCCATTACCAAATTGCCTCAGGGAAAGTACACGGTGGTAACCTATGCCCTCGGTTTTGATAGCGTGAAAACGGATGTCTACATCATGGATGCTGGTGAAATTGTGACGAAAAAGATCTACCTGCCCAAAAAAGCAAGGAGGTTGAAAGAGCTTGTAGTATCGAGCGAAAAGAGCGAGGCAAGGACCGAAGTAAAAACGTCCATTACCAAAATCACACCTAAGGACATGAAGCGTCTGCCTACGGTTGGGGGTGAGCCCGATTTGGCTCAGTACCTTCAGGTTGTGCCCGGGGTTACCTTTACCGGTGATCAGGGTGGGCAGCTCTACATCAGGGGTGGATCGCCGGTGATGAACAAGGTATTGCTGGATGGTATGGTTATTTACAATCCATTTCACTCAATAGGTTTATTCTCTGTATTCGATGCAGATATTATCCGCAATGCAGATGTATACACGGGAGGTTTTGGTGCCCAATACGGTGGAAGGGTTTCCTCTATTATGGACATCACCACCCGCGATGGAAATAAAAAACGCACCTCAGGCAAAATCGCCACCAACACCTTTGGCAGCAAGATTCTGCTCGAAGGACCTCTCCTTCGTGCTAAGTCAGAAAAGAATGCCGCTGGCGACGATGTGGAAACGAACAATACCACACTTTCCTACATCCTCTCCGCGAAAAACTCATATTTGAGTAAAACATCTCCTATATTATACAAAGCTATCGCCAACACCGATCTTCCTTTCGATTTTCTTGATCTTTATGGCAAGGTTTCATTAAATGGATCAAATGGAAGTAAGGTGAACTTTTTCGGTTTTCGTTTCGATGACCGAGTGAAGAACTATCAGGGATTGGCCGATTTCAATTGGGTTTCCTCCGGAATGGGTTCCAACTTCTTGGTGGTTCCGGCCGGAACCAAGACCATGATTCGCGGCTTTTTCTCCTACTCTCAATACATGCTTACTATGCTGGAAAAGGATGGGAAGCCGCGCAGCTCCGGAATCGATGGGTTCAATGCCGGTTTCGATTTCACCAATTTCATCGGCCAAAACGAAGTGGTATATGGAGTGGAAGCCACCGGATTCTCAACGGATTACAAGTTTACCAACTCGTATAACGTAACCTCCGAATTTACCAACAACAATACCGAGGTCGCCGGATTCATTCGTTATAAAATGAATTTTGGCAAACTCATACTCGACCCCTCGTTTCGCTTACATTACTATGCCACCCTAAACCAAGCATCTCCAGAACCAAGGTTGGGAGCGAAGTACATAGTTACAGACCGCTTCCGCCTGAAAGCTGCAGGTGGACTATACTCTCAGAATTTATTGAGTGCCTCAAGTGACCGTGATGTGGTGAACCTTTTCTATGGTTTCCTCTCCAGTCCGAGTGGTTTGCAGCAAACCTTTAAGGACCAAAATGGCCAAATTCGTGATATATCTTCAGATCTTCAAACCGCATGGCATGCTATATTTGGATTTGAATATGAGTTGACGGATCGCATGACGCTAAACGTGGAGGGGTACAACAAGGCGTTTACTCAGCTCATCAACATCAATCAAAGCAAGAAATTTGATGATACGGCCGAGAATGCCTTTCGTCCGGATGAGGACAAAAAGGATTACATCATTGAAACCGGCGTTGCGAGAGGCATTGATTTTAATTTGAAATACGATTACAAGAGGCTTTATCTGTGGGCAGTTTATTCTTTAGGGTACATTACTCGATTTGATGGGACTTACTCTTATCTCCCACATTTCGATCGTCGCCACAACGTTAATCTTGTTGGATCGTATGTAATGGGCAAGCACATGGATTGGGAAATTAATGCCCGTTGGAATATGGGCTCCGGATTTCCCTTTACACGCACTCAAGGTGCATACGAACTCCTCGATTTCAATGGTGGAATCAATCAAGATTATACCCAGAGTGGAGGCCAATTGGGCTTTTTGTACGGAGCGCGTAATGCAGGGCGTTTGCCCTACTACCACAGATTGGATGTAACCATCAAGAAAAAATTCTTCATCTCCGAAAATTCGGTTTTGGAGGTTTCTGCCGGTGCTACCAATGCCTACAACAGGCAAAACATTTTTTACCGAAGCAGGGTAACCAACCAAGAGGTTTACCAGCTGCCCATTCTGCCAACATTGGCCCTCAACTGGACCTTTTAAAGGGTTAGTTGCTCTTCACCTTCATGGCTTCGCCAATGTAAGGAATGGGCGCAGATCCGTACGAAAGAAACTGTTCGTTCCAACTTCTGATATTGAAAGAGTTTCCTTGACTCTTTTTGAACTCCTCTTTGAGCTGTTGAATGGCATGATAACCCCCGAAATAGCAGCAAAGTTGTACGCTGCTAACCGTAGCTCTTCTCCATTTGTTTTCGGCTTCTGTTTTTTCTTGAAAAGCGTCTTTCTTTAATAGCGTTAGCGCATCCTCCTTACTTAAGTTGTTGCAATGAACGGCAATGTCGAGAATGGTGTTGCATACGCTGCGTAAATGCCATTTGTAGTACATCAGCCACATCTCGTCTGGAGAGGGTTTGCCATCTAAATTAGGATACCCTGCATCCATCATGAGGCGTTCGCCATAAACGGCCCAGCCCTCGATCATTGGATTGTTACCCAAAACTGCTTTTATAACACCAGGTGATTTATTGGCATAAACCAGTTGGGTATAATGTCCCGGTATGGCTTCATGAATGTTCAATATCTGGAGTGTGTAATGGTTGTATTCCCGGAGATAACTTTCTGCATCGTCTTTGGAATAGCCTGCCAAGGAGCCAACGTTGTAATAGGTGTTGCCATTGGCATCATAAGGACCGGGGGCCGAAATGGACGCACCTGCAACACCTTGCATATAGGCCGGCTCTCTGCGCACAACAAGAGGTTTTTTAGGATCGATACCAACCAGCTTTCTCTCTTTTACAAAATGTTCCAAGATGGGTATCTGTGCAGAAATAGCAGATTGAAAGGAATCCGGATGGCAGTGTTTTTTGCTGATTTCGGCAAGAACCATACGCGTGAGCTCGCGCGAATCCGATGGAGATTTTTGTTTTGGGAAGTATTTTGGGAACAAACGCATGCTGATTGAGGACATGCTGTCCAGCGTTTGTTTTTTGCGCTCATTTGCTGCGGCTAAAAGATCATCTGGAGAGGATCCAATAGCCATTTCAAGCATAAACTTTTGCTGATAAACTGCTTTTCCCAAGCGAAAACTCCGGCCCTCTTTGTTTCGAAACTGCTTCAAAAAAGCCACGTAGTTGGCTTGCTCGTTGAATGCCCGTTTGCATCGCTCCAACATACGATTCTTGGTACGGGTATCAAGTTTGCTTGCCTGAATAGCATCCGGCACCTCCTTTTTCAGCGTCTCAAGCGAGGCCTGATTTTGCTCGATCCCCAACTCCAAGTACTCTGGAACCGGTCTGTTTAAATTGTTGCGGGCAGCCAAAAAGTATTCTTGGGCTTTTGATAAACGATTTTCAATGGAAACCAATCGTTCTTCCGGTGTTTGCCACGTTCCCGCCACAATCTCTGCAACGGTTGCGGCCAGATTGTATTGTGTCGGATTCCACTCCCATGCTTTAAATGTATAAAGATAAAACTCTGCTGCACGAAGCTGCTGCACCGCCATGCGTCGATCAATGCATTCCGCCAAAGACCAGCCAACCGTATCAAGCCCTTGCAAGGTGTCGAGCCAGTGTTTTATAAATACCCCTTCGGCTTCCCTGCTTTCTTCAGAATAAACAACCAAAGAGCTGTCCGCTTTGTGGTAACCAACGGTTGAAGCCCACTCGGGATAACGCATCCAAAAGGCATTCAAGAAACGGTCTTGCCATATAGACGTGGGTTTCGTCTCCGTTTTTGTATTTGATGAGCATGCTGCAACGCATAACGCGATGGCAATAAGTATTCGTTTTGGTTGTATCATTCGTTTTGATTTGGATAATCGGTGTTGCAATGAAGCCCTACGCTTTCTTTACGGGCCATGGCGTGTTTGATGATGATGTAGCCTACTTTGATCATGTTTCTTAACTCACACAGGGATTTGGATACCACTGTTTTCTCATACAAGGCCTCCGTTTCATCGTGCAGGATCTTTAATCGGTCGTAGGCCCTCTTTAAACGAAGGTTGCTTCGAACGATGCCTACATAGTTGCTCATGATGGATCGGAGCTCACTCAAGCTCTCGGTAATCAAAATCATTTCTTCAGGATGATCCGTACCCTCGCTGTTCCAGTTCGGAATGCCCTCAGCAAACTCAATATCGTGGATGAGCTCTATGCAGGATTGTGCCGCGTTATGGGCATAAACCAACGCCTCCAAGAGGGAGTTTGATGCCAATCGATTGCCCCCATGCAATCCGGTTTGTGCGCATTCTCCTATGGCATACAAGTTTTTAATGCTCGCTTTCCCATCTCGATCAACTGATATGCCACCGCAGCAATAGTGCGCTGCCGGTAAAACCGGAATAGGAGCCTTCAAGGGATCGATGCCAATCTCCATGCATTTGCGGTAGATCATGGGAAAATGATCGATGAACACATTTTCGTTAATGTGTCTGCAATCCAACCACACATGAGGTTCACCACTATGTTTCATTTCATGGTCAATGGCTCTGGCAACAATGTCGCGAGGGGCGAGTGAACCTCGACGGTCGTATTTTTCCATGAAGGACCGTCCATCAAGTGTTTTCAGCACTCCACCCAACCCCCGTACAGCCTCTGATATTAAGAAACTGGGTCGAACTCCGGGTTCATATAAGGCCGTTGGATGAAATTGAATGAACTCCATGTCCCTAACGCTCCCCTTCGCCCGATACACCATGGCGATGCCATCACCGGTTGCGATGGAAGGATTCGTGGTATTGGCATATATCGAACCTGTTCCTCCTGAACACATGCAAATAAGTTTTGCCAGTACCGTTACCACAGATTGGGTTCTCAGATTTAGCGCATAGGCGCCATAACACTTAATGCCCGGAGTTTTGCTGGTAACAAATGCTCCGAGATGATGCTGGGTAACCAAATCCAAAACATAGTAATGGTCTAATATAACGATGTTCGGATGATTTCGTACTTGGTAGAGCAACGTTCGTTCAATCTCCTGACCTGTGTGGTCTTTAACATGGAGAATGCGCGATTCGGAATGTCCACCCTCTTTTACCAGATCAGGCTCACCCTCGGCTGTTTGATCGAATGGTGTGCCCCATTGCATAAGCTCCGTTACACGGTTCTTACTTTCCCTCACCACCATTTCCACCACATCTTGGTTGCACAGCCCCGCACCGGCATCAAGGGTATCCGAAACATGCTTACCAATCGTGTCCGGATGGCCCCAAACGGCTGCGATTCCTCCCTGGGCATATTTGGTGTTGGTCTCCTCTTCACGGGTCTTGGTAAGAATCAATACACGTCCATGATGCGCTACCTTAAGGGCATAAGATAAACCCGCGATTCCCGAGCCAATAACGAGAAAGTCCGTTTTTAGAGGTTCTTCTCCACTGTGTAACGTTAACTTTGCCATCGAAAAACAAATGACCGTAAAATTCGTTTATCCTGCATGAACTCCGTAACGCCTCAATCTCCTGCTCAGGTTTACACCGAGCGCACACCCAATCCGGATGCTATGAAGTTTGTGGTGAACCGGGTTCTTCTGAAGGCCGGCACCAAGGAGTTTAAGTTCGGGTCAGAAGCTGCTCATTTTCCCATTGTGCAGCAGTTGTTCAATTTCCCTTTTGTTCGCAGCGTGTTTGTGGGTTCTAATTTCATCACCATAAACAAAACCGATGCAACCGACTGGATGGAGGTTGCACCTGCACTTCGCACCTTTCTATTGGAACAATTCGATGCTCATCCCCGTTTCATTGTTGAAGGCAAAGTTGAGGGCGAAGGCCTGATTGCAAAGCCCTCGATTGTGGAACCCTCCAATGAGATTGAAGAAAAAATTGTGGCCATTCTCGACGAGTACATTCGGCCCGCAGTGGAAGGTGACGGTGGAAATATTGCTTTCCGAGGATTTGAGTCGGGTGTTGTTCGGGTTGAGCTTCAAGGCTCCTGCAGTGGATGCCCATCCTCCACAATGACGTTAAAAGCAGGAATAGAGGCATTGCTAAAGCGTATGGTTCCCGAGGTAGAACAAGTAGTAGCCGAAAATCAAACCCACTGATACATGCACATTTTTGAACAAGAAACCTGGATTGACCGCCCTCTTGATGAGGTTTTTGGATTTTTTAGTAAAGCAGAAAATCTGAACGCTATTACCCCTTCGTTTTTGAATTTTAAACTGCTTTCCCCAACACCCATTGAGATGCGTGCGGGATTGCACATTCATTATCAAATCACATTAGGAGTTTTTCCTTTTTCTTGGGAAACCCTCATTTCTACATGGGAACCCCCTCATACCTTCGTTGATGAACAACTGAAAGGTCCTTATCGCGTGTGGCATCACACCCACACGTTTGAAGGGGTAGGCAATCGTACGCGTATGGTTGATACCGTTCGTTACTTGGCACCCGGCTGGTTTTTAGAACCCCTCATAGATCGTTGGTTTGTGCGTCCTCGTGTCGAGGCTATTTTTGCCTTTCGCACCCAAAAGCTCTTGGATTTTTTTCCCCCCTTGGGTTAATCCTGTTTCATTGCCCTCCACCCGAGGGTGAGGATGCTGAGAAACACCATGCCAAAAACCAACCCGTTGGCATCGGATTCCTGGCGGTAACCTACCTCCCATAGATGGATAATGCCCATTGCCAATCCACAAACACCAATTAGGAATAAGGAGCCAACCAGCACGCTTTCTAAGAGTTTAAAAGGTTTTCGAGAAGCGAATGGATCCGCTTGGGCGGGCCTCTTCGGTGGCTTACGGCGCTGATTTGGACGAGCGATTGGAATGGAATGGTAAGCCAACCGCATGTCGTATTTTCGTCGAGCCTCAGGATTGCTCAACACCCTGTATGCCTCTTGCAGCGCCTGAAAGTGGGTTCGATCGGTGGAGGGATTCACATCAGGGTGAAGCTTACGGGCCAGGTAACGATACCGCTGCTTGATCTCGGCCGAGGTTGAATGCCGAGAGAGTCCCATAATCCGATAATAGTTTTGCTCCACCCTTCACTCAAACGAACTCCAACCTACTTTTGTTGCCATGTTTAAGAAGCAATGGATTTTGCCCATAATGGGAACACTGGCGGCTGCTCTAGTGTTTTTTTTGGCGTTGAGGGAAAGTAGAACCCCCACACCCCTGAAGCCTTTGCCTTTTTTCGGACCCAGAACTCCCTCGGCAACCGATTCGGGCTATCATAAGGTAGGTTCTTTTGCGCTCATCAACCAGTTTGGTGAAAGCATACACGAAAATGAGTTTCAAGAGTGCATTTACGTTGCCGACTTTTTTTTCACGACTTGCCAAAGCATTTGTCCCATCATGAGCAATCGCATGGCAAGTGCAGCAGAGGCTTTCCGAGAAAACCCCAAAATTAAGTTTCTATCGGTTACCGTAAATCCGGAACACGATTCGGTTCCTGTTCTGTTTGATTATGCCAAAGCGCATGGCGCAGAAAGGGGCAAATGGCATTTTTGTACCGGACCCAAACCGCATCTTTACGAGTTGGCCCGAAAGGGTTTTTTGCTCAACGCGGCGGAAGGCGATGGCGGGCCAAACGACTTTATTCATACCCAAAACTTCGCTTTGGTTGACCCCGACCAACACATCCGCGGATACTACGATGGCACCGACAGCCTCGACGTTTTGCGCCTCATCAAGGACATCCGGATTCTCGAGCAAGAAGCTTTTGGTAAGAAATAATTTGGCTAGAGCCAAACGCTGGCCACCAATTTGTTCGTTTCTATGTTAGAAAAATTAGGGAATACGTACTTTGAAGCGGAAAACCTTCATAAATTGCGAGGCCAAAAATTGAAAACAACAAACTCGAATGCATAACCAAACCAAAACAACCATGAAAAGCACCTGGAGAAGCCGCACCAAAGGAGCAGCGGCAGCCTTGATGATTCTCCTTGGTTCGGCCACCTTGGGTCTACACGCTCAGGAAACCGGAAAAAGAGTAACCAAGGAATTTGTAGATGGCATGACTAAGTACGACCCCTCTTATGCCAAGAAGGTTAAAACCGACGGCAAAGGCGGGTACTTCGATTTGAACGATCCCGCCCATACGGCAACTCTTGTTGCAAAAAAGGAAGCGGAAAAGGCAAACACAAAGTCAGCGTTACATGCTCCGGCTAAACTGGAAGTTGCCGGGAAAGTAAACCGCCAGACCGCTGCAGCCCCTCAAAGGGTTCCCGTAAAAGAGACCGCAGCGCCCGGTACAGAAAAGAATGCACAGAAAGCGGTAAAAGTTGATCCCTCAAAAGAGGATACCGAGGGCGATTTTATTCGTCGTCAGGAAATCGACAAACGCATAAGAATGGTAAAAGAAGAGCTTAAAACTGCTAAAGGCGCTGATCTTGAGCGTATTCGCAAGACCATTTCTGAGCTGGAGGAGCTGAGAGCTACCACCTACAACAAGCGATAACTTCAAACCTACGACGATGAAATCAAACTCTTACATTTTAAAAGTCCTTGGATTGGCCGGTGCTCTGGTTCTTTTCCTCGGATGGTCTGCTCAAGCGCAGTATTGTCCGGCAACATACACCAATGCTTGCGCTACTTCTAATGACTTTATCAACGATTTTTCCACTCAAGGTGGAACCACCAACATCAGCAATCTGGGTACAGGATGCAACGGTCAAGCTGATAACTACCAGTATTATCCAGGCCAGGTTTTGACCTGTGCAGCCAATGACATCATTACCCTTAACCTTCAATCCGGTTCTCAGTGGTCGCAGGGTTTTTCGGTTTGGATCGACTGGGATCAAAATTCGGTATACGATGCTACCGATTTGGTGTATTCTTCTCCAAACGCTGCTACCAGTTTGTTTACCGGAACATTTGTAGTTCCGCCTACTGCAATTGGTGGTTTAACCCGTATGCGTGTTAGGTGCCGCTTCAGTTTGGTTCCTACCGACCCATGCATCAATTACACCTATGGAGAGACCGAGGAATACGACGTTCAGGTAGCTCAAAGCGTAGCCTGTTCTTTACCTGTTCTTGGCGGAGTCGCCGCGGCAAACCCTTCGGCAGTATGTCCGAATCAAAACGTAAGTCTAATTGTTTCAGGGCAGTCCACCGGAACCGGAATCACCTACCAATGGCAATCTAGCCCCGATGGCACCAACTGGACCGACATTGTTGGAGCCACCAGCTTTTCCTATGTCACCACAATATCTGCAAACACTCAATTCCGTTGTGGTATTTCTTGCTCCTCATCTCCTTTTGTCTACTCTTCAGGAGTTAGCGTTAGCCTCAACGACTTTTTTGCATGTTATTGCAACACAAACTTAGGTGGGGCATGTGCCTCCGGAGGTATTTCTGAGTTCAGTATTTCTTCTACAAGCCTTTTCAATTCCAACACGCTGTGTGACGACCTCACGGCACCCAATTACAGTGTCTATCCAGGCACTGGAAGCACTACTGCAGACCTTCAGATTCTGGCGTCATACAACTTTAATATCATCACCAACGACAATACCATTTCATCTGTTTGGATCGACTTCGATCACAGCGGAAGTTTTGATGCAGACGAATGGACCCAGCTTTCGGTTACCAGTACGCCTGATATCGTAACTACTGCCACGGTAACCATTCCTGCTGATGCCCTCTCTGGTTTAACCGGAATGCGTGTAAGAAGTAGGTTGGCAAACAACGTGAACAATGAAACCAGTGCTTGCTTGGCCATGGGTTCCGGATCAACTCACGACTATGTTGTAAACCTTGTTGCCCCACAAAGCTGTTCAGGTGCACCAGTAGCGGGTTTAGCCGCCGCATCAGACTCTTCTTTGTGTCCTAACACCAATTTCAGCCTCTTCCTTCAAGGTGCTGGTGTTGCAGCTGGTATTACTTATCAATGGCAATCTTCAGCAGATGGGTTAACCGGTTGGACAGATATCGGTGGAGCCACCGCATCTATTCTTGCCACAAGCATTCAGGCAACTACCTATTTCCGATGTGTATTAACTTGCGGAACGTTGAGTTCGAATTCAGGTTCGGTAATGATATCGGCAGAGAATTGCATTGTCTTGGATGGCACCAATACCACTGCCTGTTCGGGAACCTTCTTCGATCCGGGTGCTGCAGGGAATTATGCCAACAACACAGACCTTACCTCTACCATAACTCCTTCAACTCCAGGAGCATACTTGGCAGCAGATTTCACAAGCTTCCAGTTGGAGAATACCTTTGATTTTCTCAGAATCTACGATGGTACTTCAACAGCGGCTCCTCTAATCGGAACTTTTACCGGAACTGCTTCACCAGGCCTCGTTATTGCCTCTAATGCAGCGGGTGCCCTAACCTTCCGTTTTACATCCGATGGATCAGCAACGTTTTCCGGTTGGGTTGCCAATCTTTCCTGCCAAACTACTCCTCCAACGTGCGCAACTATTACTGCACCTGCTGATGGTGCTGTTGATATTTGCACCACCTCGGGGGCCGTTTCTTGGGAGGCTCAAGGTGCTACAGTAGGATATATTGTAAGCTTCGGAACCAGTCCAACGCTTGCAAACGCAACAGTTGACACCGTATCCATTAATGGTTTTTATCCGGGTGCGCTCCAGGCAAATACAACGTATTACTACCAGGTAACCCCATACAACACCTTTGGAAATGCTTCCAATTGTCCGATTCAATCATACACTACCGGAACATGTTCAAACTGTACGTATTCGGTTAACTTGTTTGACAGCTTTGGTGATGGTTGGAACGGAGGCCAGGTTCAGGTTTATGTAAATAGTGTTGAGGTTGCAGGCTCTCCGTTTACCCTTGCAACCGGTGGTGGTCCAGGAAACTTCACCTTTCCTATCAGCACAGGTGACAGCATCATAACTCTGTACACACCTGGTTCCTTCTCTGGTGAGAATTCCTTTACTGTTCTAAACTCTTTCGGCCAGGTGGTATTCACAAGCGGAGGCAACAACGTAGCCCCTGTTGATACCCTAACTTTTGTAGGATTGGCAAACTGTTCGCCTGTTACCAACGATGCCGAAGTTGGCATCATGTACACCTATGGAAAGATCCCCGTTAACTACGGTACTCCTCAGCAAATTCAGGTTCGTGTTACCAACAACAATACCTTCGACCCTATGAATTTGCCGGTTACCTTGACCGTTACGGGTGCGAATCCATTCACCAATACCCAAACAGTGAACGGACTGGCTCCGGGCGCAACTGCTTTGGTAACCTTTGCGAATTATTCTCCCTCCACACCGGGTATCAGCACATTGAGTATTTCTGTACCCAATGATCAGAACAATGCAGACAATACCGTGTCCATGAACCAAGAGGCAACCGCTAATTTGTATTCGTACAAATATTTGGGAGTTTCCAACACAGGAGGTGTAGGCTTCAATGGAGCAACAGGAGATTTTGTTACACGTTTTTACTCAAACGGTGCGCAAACCATCAACCAAATTGACATTGATTTCAACACCGGTGGCCAGCCATATGAATTAGGCATTTGGGATGCTACCGGCACAAATGGAGCCCCGGGCGCGTTGATTGGGACTGTGGCTGGATTAACCTCATTGGCCGGTACTGCTTATGTTACAGTTTCTCCAGCAGTTCCTGTTAACGGGTATTTCTATGTGGGTGTTCGTCAAACAGGCACTGTGAACGTTGCATTCAGCTATCAAACAGAGAACCCTGTACGCGGAGGTCAATTCTACTACGCTTCTCCAACCGGATCAACCAACTGGCAAGATTTTAGTGCCAACAACGCCAACTTCCGCCCGGCAGTTGAGGTGGAGTTTTCTATGCCAGTACCACCCAATTGCGCCATTTACAATTCCCCTGCAGATGGAGATTCTGGCATTTGCCAAAATGCCGCCATTCTAAGCTGGGCTTCCGGTGGTTTGGCTCCTGATTCATACAACGTTTACTTAAGCACCAGCCCAACGCTTGTCGGTGCAACTCCAGTGAATCAAACCGCATTGTCCTTCAACCCGGGTACGCTTACTCCTAATACTACTTACTACTGGCAGGTTATTCCTCAAAATGCCAATGGTTTGTCAACCGGATGTGCTATTCAAAGCTTCACTACCGGCAACTGCTTGGTTTACCCAATGACCAACGATACCGTTACAACCTGCTTGGGAACTTTCTATGATTCAGCTGGCCCAAATGCCAATTACACGAATAATCAGAATTTAACCCAAACCTTCATTCCAGCTTCACCCAACAGTGTAATGCAGGCCTATTTCACTGCATTCCAAATTGAGAATACCTTTGACTTCCTTAGGATTTACGACGGTCCCGATGCTACTGCGCCTCTTATTGGAACCTATACAGGTGCGAACTCTCCGGGTATTGTAACAGCAGGAACGCTTAATCCGGGCAACACCCAACTTACCTTTGTATTTACCTCTGATGGCTCGGTTGTCCAAGCAGGTTGGTCAGCAACGTTAGGCTGCGTGGATACAACTGTTGCACCCAGTTGCATTGGTTCATCATCTCCCTTGGCAGGCGAAACCAACGTAAGCGTTTTCCCAACTATTTCTTGGACCGCCGGCCCCGGTACGACGCCAACAGGATACGATGTTTATTTTGGTCAATCCGGTCAGCCATTGGTTCAGGTGGGCACCAACATTTCCGCCACTTCATGGAACCCTCCAGGTCAGCTTTTGACCAGTACCGGTTATTGCTATAAAATCGTTCCACTAAACGCCAATGGCAGTGCAACTGGATGCGACACCATTTGCTTTACTACGGATTCGGTGGTTGTAGTTTCCATGAGCGACGGGACACTAACAACATGTTCCGGTTTATGGGTAGATCCAGCAGGTATTTCGGCAAACTATGCCAACAATTCCAACTTCACACAAACCCTTACCCCTTCCACTCCCGGAACTGTAATGCAGGTAACTTTCAACAGCTTCAATCTAGAAGCGACCTTCGATTTCTTGAGGGCTTATGATGGTTTGGATGCTACGGCACCCTTGCTGGGAACCTTTACCGGCCTTGCGGTTCCTCCTACGGTTACTGCGGGTACGCTAAATCCAGGGAACTCCAGTATTACGTTTGTATTCACCTCCGACGGTTCCGTGGCACGTCCGGGATGGGTGGCTCAGGTTGGGTGCGTTGCAGATACTTCTCAACCTTGTTCTGCACCAACCATAACCACCTCAGGGCCTACCTCTTTCTGCAGCGGCGGTTCGGTAACCCTTACTTCAAGTGCAACAACCAATACATGGAGCACCGGCGAAACAACTCAAAGCATTACGGTAACAACCAGCGGTTCATTCACCGTTACGGATTCAGCTTGTGCACTCACCTCCGATCCAACCATCGTTAACGTGATTGCTCCTGTTGTTCCAACCATTCAGTTAACCGGCAACGATACCATATGCTCTGGAGGAAGCACCACGCTTACCGCTTCTCTAGGTGGTATTCCTGTTCCTCCCGGAGGCGCCAGTTATTCTTGGAGTCCAGGTGGTCAAACCACCTCTAGCATCACAGCCACACAAGCAGGATGCTACACGGTAACCGTGACGGCTTTTGGTTGCTCGGCTGCGTCTGCTCCAACCTGCATCGTAGTTGGCAACGCCCCGGTTCCAACCATTCAGTTGACCGGAAACGATACCATTTGTACGGGTGGAAGCACCATTCTTACTGCTTCGCTAGGGGGTATTCCTGTGCTTCCGGGATCAGTTACTTATTCATGGAATCCGGGTGGGCAAACCACTGCCAGTATCACCGCTACACAAGCGGGTTGTTATACGGTAACCGTTTCTGCCTTTGGTTGCTCTGCTACATCTGCACCTACTTGCATTGTGGTAAACAATTCTATTGTTACCCCGGTAATTTCATCTAACAACGGGAATGTTATTTGCGCAGGTGGAAACATTGGCTTGAGCGTTGGAGGTTCTTACACCTCTTACCTCTGGTCCAACGGGGCAACATCTTCGTCCATCAATGTAACCACGCCGGGTTGTTACACGGTCACCGTTTCCAATGCCGGTGGATGTACAGCTACCTCTGCTCAATTCTGCATCACAGCTCCTTCTGCTCCATCGATTTCTGCCAGCGGCAACACCACCTTCTGTTCAGGAGGCTCCGTGTTCTTAACCTCCAGCGCGTCTAGTGGCAATGTTTGGAGCACAGGTGCAACAACACAGACCATCACCGTTACGCAATCTGGCAGCTACACCGTTACTGTAACCAACGGTTCTTGTACTGCTGCTTCGGCACCGGTAGTAGTTACGGTGAATACAGTGGTTGTGCCAACCATTTCTGCCAGCGCAACTTCGGTATGTGCGGGTAACACAGCTACATTAACCTGTTCATCCGATCCGAGTTATGCCTCGTATGCTTGGACAAACGGAGCTACCACCCAAACCATTTCGGTTGGGGCCGGTACATATGCCGTTACCATCACCTCAACGAATGGCTGCTCTGCAACAGCACCGTCTGTGACCATTACCACAGGAACAGGAACACAGCCCTTTATTACCGTAGGTGGTCCAACAACCATTTGCGAGGGAGATGGTGTAACCATGCTTTCCAGCAGTGTTACAGGAAACACATGGAACTTCAATGGAAGCCCAATGCCGGGACAAACTGGTATTACTTGTACCGCTACCCAGATGGGCATCTACAGCTTAACAGTGAATGTAAACGGCTGTGTAAGCACTTCTGCAACGGTTCCAGTAGTGGTGAATCCAAGGCCAACCGCCAGTGGTTCTCACACCAGCAACATCAACGGGGTTACCGTCTTCACCAACAGTTCGGTTAACTTCACGGCTTCGCAGTGGAACTTTGGCGACGGCACTGCTTTTAGCAACGCAACCAACCCTGTTCATGCCTACACAGCAGATGGTACCTACACGGTTGTGCTGGTTGCCTACAACGATTGTGGATCTGACAGCGACACCCTTCAGGTGAACATTTTCGGAACCGGTGTTCGTGAACTCACTCACGGCGAAACCCTTTCCGTGTTCCCGAACCCAACCCAAGATCAGGTTACCGTTGATTTCACCGACGCGCGCACCCAAAGCCTGAAAGTTCAGGTGGTAGATGTTGCTGGTCAGGTAATCTTCAGCCAGTCTATGGGCACCTTTAATGGTCGCTTCAAGCAGACCATCGATATGGCTGGTGTATCAGCAGGTGTTTACTTCGTACAATTGATTACCGATAACGACACCATCACCCGTAAGTTGTTGAAGAACTAATCGGGAGATTGCCTTCTCTTTCAAAAGGGGAGTTCCATAATGGAGCTCCCCTTTTTGCGTTTCAAGGAATTTTAACGGCCTATGCCCTCCCTCCTTGAAAACCCTGCTTACATTTACCCTATGTTTTGGAGAAGTATACTTCTGTTGATTTTAATGGGCTTAGGCCAGGTAAAAGCAAGTTATTTGCTGATTCCAATGGATCAAACTCAGAAGAACCACCTAAAGGCATACGGCATTGCCTACTGGAGCCTTAAGGGCGGTTTGGAAGTAGATTGGTTGTTGAATTATCAGGGCGGTTCTTTCGCTATCAAATACACCAAGCCGGTTGAGGCAGAATGCAACATAAGAGGCGTTACGGTTCAAACGCTTGCCGATGCCCAATACAATTCACTTCTGCAAGAAATTGGCAATCCAGAGGTCAACCAAGATGTTGTAAAACTAGAGAAGGCTCCTAAAGTTGCGGTTTATTCTCCCAAGACCAAGCAGCCATGGGACGATGCCGTTACCATGGTACTTACGTATGCCGAAATACCTTACGAGGTTGTATACGACGAAGAGATTCTGCAAGGGAAATTGCTAACCTATGATTGGTTGCATTTGCATCACGAGGATTTTACCGGCCAATACGGGAAATTTTACGCCATGTACCACAATGCCGGTTGGTATCAGGAACAGGTTAGGGCATCTGAAGCCCTGGCCAAGAAAATGGGTTTCTCTAAAGTATCGCAGGAAAAGCTGGCAGTTGCTCAGCGCATTCGCGATTTCACTGCGGGCGGAGGCTTCTTGTTTGCCATGTGCTCCGCTACCGATAGCTACGACATCGCGCTGGCCGCAGAAGGTGTAGACATTTGTGAAGCTATGTTTGACGGTGACGGTGCAGATATGAGGGCCAACAGCAGATTGGATTTCTCAAAAACGTTTGCATTCTCAAACTTTAAGTTGGAAATGAACCCAATGATCTATGAATATGCCAACATAGATGCCCCCGTTCCAAGAAGGGTTTCACAACCCAATGATTTGTTTGTGTTATTCGATTTCTCAGCCAAATGGGACCCTGTGCCAACCATGCTCTGTCAAAATCACGAACAGATTATAAAAGGGTTTATGGGGCAAACAACAGCCTTTAATAAAGACCTCTTAAAATCCAATGTCCTCATCATGGGTGATAACAAATCACTCAACGAAGCACGCTACATTCACGGAGAATTTGGAAAGGGCATGTGGACGTTTTATGGAGGTCACGATCCGGAAGATTATCAACATCTTGTTGGAGATCCAACTACCGACCTTTCTTTGCACCCCAATTCGCCCGGTTTTAGGCTCATATTGAACAATATTTTGTTTCCCGCTGCACGCAAAAAGAAACAGAAAACATGATTGCTCGAACAGTCTCGGTTTGGTATAAGAACGCAAGACGGTTGTTGCTTGCTTTGTTCGTGGTTTGGGCATCATGCAAGCCCCCACAAATGGCCGGCAGAATGGCGGCGAGCCTAAACCGCGAACAACTTGATTTGCATCCCAGAACGCTTGTATTCCATGAAGATTCTAATAAAACGAGGGTTTATTTTGATCTTAAACCAAACGAACTGCTTGCTATACGTTCCGAGGGCAACTCCATGACCAAGCGGTTGCGCATTCGTTATGAATTGTACCCATCTATGGATGCCAAAAGCGCAACGGATTCCGGAAGCTACCAAATCCTCGATTCCCTCACACACACCCAGAACGACAGAATCCTAAGTTCCTTTACCCTTCCTTTTCCCTACGGCAAAACTGGAGTTCTGGTTATGCAATTATCTGATCTAAACCGGAAATCCGATCAGGTTTTATTGGTAAAAATGGATAAAACAAACCCTAATTCGAGGCAGTTTTATCTTCCTATGAATTCCGATTCTACTCCGCTGTTTTCCTACCGAGCTGCAAATCCTCAATCTGTTTTGTTGCGCTGGTGGAAACCACTTACAAAACCGGTTCAATCTCGCGTGTACCGCCGCGAATTCCCACTTCCGTTGCCGCCCTTTTCTTTAAAAGATCCCAAGCCATTCGATTATTACGCCGATAGCATCTTTTATGCTCAGCCTACACCAGAAGGATGGATTGTCTTCAACATCCAACAGCGAAGTTTCTATCATCTTGTTGCAGATACCAACAGGCGAGAGGGCTTGACGCTGTTTAGTTTTGGTGAAGGGTTCCCTGTTGTAGATGAACCCCTGGAATTGGCGCGTACGGTGCGGTTCATTACTACACGACAGGAATACGATGAAATATCCGGTGTTAATGGACAAACGCTCGGCTTGGAGGGTTTTTGGCTACGATGCTCGGGCAGCCGCGATAAGGCAAAATCGCTTATGAATACCTATTATTCGAGAGTGGAAACATCCAACCAATACTTTACCTCATACGACCAGGGTTGGAAATCGGATCGGGGATTGATTTTCATCGTTTTTGGTTCTCCAACCTCTGTTTCCTACGACAGCAACAGCGAAACGTGGACTTACGGTGAGGACAACTCGAGCCGTTCGGTACGATTCACGTTTTCTAAAGTAGAGAACCCGTTTACCGACAACGATTTCATGTTAAATCGATCGGAAATTTATAAAGACACTTGGCTGCGCATGGTAGATGCTTGGAGGCAAGGCCGTGTGATGAGCGATAAACCATGAGCAAACCATCCGATTTTTTAATTTTTGGCATTCATCCGGTTGAAGAAGCGTTGTCTGCAGGTAAAACCTTAGATAAGGTTCTCATTCAACAAGGGGTGGAAGGTGCCTCTTTGCATGCACTCATGCAAGAACTGCGGAAAAGGAGCATCCCCTATTCCCAAGCTCCCAAGCAGGCTTTGGATCGGGTAACCCGAAAAAACCACCAGGGTATCATTGCTTTTGTTAGCCCGGTTGAGTTTGTGGCTGTTGAGGATGTGGTGGCATCTGCATTCGAAAGTGGCCAGAATCCCCTCATCTTGGTGTTGGATAGAGTTACCGATGTTCGAAATTTTGGAGCTCTTTGTAGAACAGCCGAGGCGATGGGCTGCCATGCCGTTGTGTTTCCCGGAAAAAATGCCGCGCGGTTAAACGAGGACGCAGTGAAAGCTTCAGCCGGAGCATTGTTGAAAATCCCGCTGTGTAAAAGTCCTAACCTAAAGTACACTCTTGCCCAGTTAAAGGCATCGGGTTTGATGGTGGTTGCCTGTACA
>JBEIVB010000159.1:0-4216 GCA_040374085.1 Flavobacteriales bacterium
CGTCATCCGTTTTTAAACGTGTATAAACGCTTATAAACGTTTAACACACGACTAAAGGTCGCCTTCGGTTGTAATTTTGCGTTGAGGGGCGGGGCCGGAGGGCCCCCGTGTTTTTTTTCTGCACGTTTTAGGCGCAGGGGTTGCCTCGGGGTTTAGTACGGATTGCGGAACCTGTTTCCAAAGCAGAAGTGCCGTTTTTGTCGCGCAGCATGGTCGCGTATTTTGAAGGCACACACGCCAGCTCAATTGAGATTGCCAATCAACCGGAGAGTCAGGGATGAACTACGGATTTCCGGAGCGTCGATTTGCCCTCAAAGCTGAACAAGCTCCCCATCATTTTCCGTGGTGCGTGGCTCCTAACCAGTTCAAGTAAGGATGAAGTTGGGAAACCAGGTAGTACGGCAGATTCAGCAATTGGAATGTTTTACCCTTGGGTGTACTAACTTCAGTTATGGATACCTTGCTGCCGCTGAACCTTATGGCTTGTTGATGCGGAGCCACGTCCATAAATTGATGCAAGGACCTGAGCGAACCCGTTTTCCCCGATTTGGTTTCAATGGGAATGATGTTCGAGTCGTGCAACACCACAAAGTCCATTTCAGCAGTAGATTCTTTTTTTTCCCTCACCCAAAAGTGAAGTTCGCTTAAGGCATCGAAACGGGTGGCCAGGATCTCCTGTCCGGTAAGGTGCTCTATAAGGGTACCTTTATATACGTTGCTCAAATCCTGGCTTCCAATGATCTCCTTCCGGATGCCGGTGAAATAGCAGAGCATGCCCGTATCGAGCATCTGCAAGCGGGGCGATTTTTTAATGTCGGGCTGTAAGGGAAGTTGTGCCGAAGTGCACGGATAGATAAGATGCAGGAGCATGGCTTTTTCCAGCAATCGTAAACATTCCCCCATTTCACGCGACCGGTAAGCAGAATTGCCAAATCCGCCGAAATGAATGCGCTTTCCGGCCTCAAGGAACGCGGAGCGAATGGCGTGCCTCAGGTGTAGGATTTGCGTATCGTTTCGGGCATATTTTTCGGCATCGTCTAAATACGAGGCGATGAGGGAATCGAAAATGGAATTCAAACCAATTAGGTCTTTGTGTGCGGCATAATGCTTAACCACCTCGGGCATGCCACCGACGAGTGCATAGAGGTGATACAGCTCCAGCAACCGGTCATGGGCAAATTCGTTGCAGGGAATGTGTTGCAATTGTTCCAGCGCCATGGTTTCACCCAAGGCCTCCAAAAACTCGGGAAAAGAAACCGGTCGGAGTACCTTAAACTCTACTCTTCCTACGGGGAAATGGATGTTTTGATCAAAAAGCGCCTCCAGCATACTGCCGGCTGCAATCACGTTTAGGTTTGGTTCTTGCTCGTAGAAATACCTCAGCGTATTGAGCGCTTTGGGGACTTCCTGAATTTCATCGATAAAAATCAGGGTATTCTCTTTGCGAGTAAGGTGCTTGTTTTTGGAGAAGAAGATGCTTTGAAGGAGTTGTTCAAACGATTGCTCCTGTAAAAACAGGCGCTTGTCTTCCGGCTGCTCCAGGTTGAGGTAAATGTATTGCTCAAACCTTTCGGCAAACTGATGCACAAGGGTTGTTTTACCCACTTGGCGGGCCCCTCTGATCACCATGGGTTTTCGGTCGGGCTTTTTTAGCCAGAGGTCCAGTTCCTGAAGTAGCCTGCGCTTAAACATTCCGCTAATTTAACGTTAAGAACAAAGTTGTTTGTAACAAAGTTAGGGTGTTTTTAGTCTAATTTTGTAATAAAGTTAGGGTTGTTTGGTTTTAAGATTGTAACAGAGTAAGGGCAATTTAGTTTGGACTTGCCGCATGCTGAGGGCAATGCTGCCCCAAGCTCCCCGAACAGATAACAACCCTTTTTTGGAATCAATCGTGCAGGAGATGTTGCCTCTCGCGCTGCCAACCTCAGCGGACCATTGTTCCTCACCCCAATTCCTTACCCGTTCAACACGTCATCCGTTTTTAAACGTGTATAAACGCTTATAAACGTTTAGCACACGACTAAAGGTCGCCTTCGGTTGTAATTTTGCGTTTAGGGGCGGGGCCGGAGGGCCCCCGTTTTTTTTCTACCCGTTTTTGGGCGTATGGGTTGCCACGGGGTTTCGCACGGATTGCGGAACCGGGCTCCCCTCTCCCCATGCCGAGGACTTTAATGGACAAACCCCAAAATTGGGCCGCATGCAGTCTTCTGGTGTTTTGGGCATCGTGTGGGTTGAAACGCGAATCGGAGCTTTGGGTTCGCGATCCTGTTCGCGCAGCCTTTGGGGACAATGGCCTAGGGTTCGAAGCAGTTTTTACAGGAAGCCACCGAACAAACGCAGGCACTCAGCCGGGTTTAGGCAAAACGGCAATTTGGCCGATAAGCCCCAAACGGAAGGGTGGCTCGTTTGGTGAATATTGACTTTTAATTCCTATTTTTGTATGAGAATTCATTCATAAATAGCTAAAATGATTTTAATGAACGATAAATCACTCAAGAATTGGTACTCCATGAGCGACGGTGCACTTGCTGCCCACATTGGGGCTTTTGTAAGGCACAACCGTCTGCTTCATAATAAGTCCCAGCAGGCGCTCTCGCACGATGCGGGCATAAGCCGCTCTACCCTGAGCTTGTTGGAGCGGGGCGAAACGGTTACGTTGGCAACGTTGATACAGGTTCTGCGGGTGCTCGATCAACTTCAGGTATTGGAAGCCTTCGATGTGAAGCAATCCATAAGCCCTCTGGCATTGGCAAAAGCCGAACGAGCACATCGAAAACGCGCCACCAAAAGAAAATCCCAAGAACCGAAAAAAGGCGATGGGTAAATGTTGCCTCACCGCGTGTATGATTTTGGTTTGTTAAACTGAAGCGCGCAAGATGCTCAATCATGAATATGTTTTTTATTAGGTAAAATATATGAATACCGCCTTCGTAAAAATTTGGGGAGAATATGTAGGTGCTGTTGCCTGGGATGAGGCATCGGGCTTCGCTACGTTTGAATACGATCCCGGTTTCAAAAGAAAGGGCTGGGAATTATCGCCTTTGCTTATGCCGGTAGATTCTGTCGCCTCAAGCTTTAGTTTTCCGGCCCTGCGCAAGAAGCAAGACGCTGCGTTGGATGCGTTCAAGGGGTTGCCCGGTTTGTTGGCCGATGCCTTACCCGACCGCTACGGCATCGAACTCATCAACGTGTGGTTGGCGCGACAAGGACGCCCCCCGGACAGTATGAACCCGGTTGAAATGCTGTGTTTTATGGGTACCCGCGGCATGGGCGCCTTGGAGTTTGAGCCCACGGTTTTGAAAGAAAGCAAAAGGACTTTTTCGCTGGAGTTGGAGAGTTTGGTGGACATTGCCCGAGGCGTGCTCGACAGAAAAGAATCTTTCCTAACCAATTTGCAGGAGGACGAACAAAGTGCCGTGCTCGATATCGTACGCATTGGCACTTCTGCCGGCGGTGCAAGGCCCAAAGCGGTAATCGCGTTCAACGAGAAAACGGGCGAGGTAAAATCGGGTCAAACCAATGCGCCCAAGGGCTTTGAACATTGGCTGATTAAGTTAGACGGGGTAAGCGATGTGCAAGTGGGATCGAGCAAGGGGTATGGCCGGGTGGAAATGGCATATTATAATATGGCTGTGGCGTGCGGAATTGAAATGATGCCTTCGCGATTGCTCGAAGAGGAGGGAAGTGCCCATTTTATGACCAAGCGTTTTGATCGTAAAGAAGGTTCCACCAAGCACCACATTCAAACCTTCTGCGCCATTCGGCATTTTGACTACAATCTCGTAAACCAATACAGCTATGAGCAGTTGTTTCAAACCCTAAGAGAGCTCAAGTTGCCGTATCCCGACGCCGAGCAATTGTTTCGCAGAATGGTGTTTAATGTGTTGGCCCGCAATTGCGATGATCACACCAAGAATTTTGCCTTTCGCTTGCAGAAGGATGGGAAATGGGAATTGGCACCCGCCTACGATGTGTGCCACGCCTATCAACCCAAACACAAATGGGTTAGTCAGCATGCTTTGAGTATAAATGGAAAGCGAACCAACATCACCAAAGAAGATTTGCTTGCGATTGGGAAGTCCATTAAGCACAAGCAGGCAGCCGAAACCATTCATGAGATTGGCCGCACGATAAACCAATGGAAGACCTTTGCCGATGAGGTAAGGGTATGGCCCAAACTGCGCGATGAGATTGCGGCCACGCTCATTCGTTTGCC
>JBEIVB010000201.1:0-2722 GCA_040374085.1 Flavobacteriales bacterium
CGTGCTCGGGTTCTGGCCGGTCTATCGTCGGTTGATGCGGTGGTTTTCTTTGATGAGCTCACGCCCGAGGTTTTGATTCGCACGGTCCGCCCCAATGTTTTGGTAAAAGGCGGCGATTGGAGCCCAGAACGAATTGCGGGAGGAACATTTGTAGCCGATTACGGCGGAATCGTTCGTTCTCTGCCCTTTTTGCAGGGCAACAGCACCACAGATATCATTCAACGCATTTTGATTCGTTATGGCAAAGGATAAAGCGGTTTTCGTATGCAATGCATGCGGCCAGGACCATCCAAAGTGGCAGGGCCGTTGTAGTTCTTGCGGCGAATGGAACACCTTGGTTGAAATGAAGGCCGGAAAAACACAGGCTCGTGGTTTTCGCAATCAAGATAAACCTACTGCTCACCGTTTTGGCGAAGTAGATGTTGTACCGGGTAAGAGGATAACCTCGGGCGATGCCGAGTTGGATCGTGTTTTGGGAGGAGGCTTGGTCCCAGGTTCCCTAATATTGTTGGGGGGAGAACCCGGTTTGGGCAAAAGCACCCTGATGCTGCAAGCCCTTCTTCAAACCCGTGACCGCAAAACACTTCTGGTTTGCGGCGAGGAGAGTCCGGCACAAGTAAAGGACCGGGCTTTAAGGCTCGGAATACAACAACTGGATACTTGCTGGTTGCTTGACCAGACCAGCTTAGACGGCGTTTTTCAGAGTGTTGAGGAATTGGGTATCGATACTTTGGTTCTAGACAGCATCCAAACCATTTACGACTCTGCGCTAGAGCAAGGTCCCGGAAGCGTCGCCCAGATCAGGGAATGCACAAGTAAGATTTTACAGTTCATTAAATCCAGAAGCATTACCTGTTACCTCATTGGCCATGTTACAAAGGAAGGCGCTATTGCCGGACCAAAGATGCTGGAGCACATGGTGGATGTTGTTCTGTACCTGGAGGGAGAAAGCAAAGGTCTTTTTCGCCTGCTTCGATGCCCCAAAAACCGATTTGGCCACACTCATGAACTGGGAGTTTATGAGATGACCAGCCGAGGACTCCTAGGCGTTTCAGATCCCAGTCGAGTTTTTCTGCCTGAAAGCAGCTCCATACATTCCGGCTCATGCTTAACTGGCGTTATGGATGGAAGTCGCATGATTTTGCTTGAGATTCAAGCGCTTGTTGTGGATAGCAGCTACAGTGTACCTCAGCGGGTTGTTAATGGCTTTGATCCTAAGCGCCTTAGCATGCTCATTGCGGTGTTGGAGAGAAGAATAGGGCTGCGGTTTTCACAGAAGGATGTTTTTCTAAATGTAACCAGTGGGTTTAAGGTTGAGGATCCATTAGCCGACCTAGCAGTTGTTTTAGCGCTTGTAGGCAGCCTGCAAGACATTGTGGTTCCACGTGGAACAATACCTTTTGGAGAGGTAGGCTTGGGGGGTGAGCTGCGCAAAGGGCTTGGCTCCACTCGACGTGCGCAAGAGGCACTTCGTCTAGGATTCGATAAGGTAATTGGCCCTCTTGCCGAGAAAGAAGCGCAGTCAGGTATTGAGCATGCAGATACTGTATTGAACGCCTTGTCTTTGGTTTTTGGTTAGTACTCCTTTTTAGGTTAGTAACCCTGTATATAGCTTGGCACTCCTTTTCATGCGGAGCAATTTGCCTGCGCATAAGCGGTTATTGCTTGAGCGTCGCGCTTTGTGTATGGCGTTAATCGCCACCTGCGTTTGCTGTGCGTATCATTCTTTTCTTGCCGGGTTTCACCCGTAACCCTTTGGTTTGCCTAATATCATTATACTGCTCTTTAGTGAGCAACGGGTTGACTTAGGGTATTTACGGTTGTCGTTTCAGTCCGGCTATCTTTTCTCGTGTTCCACGTGGAACTAAAGCCATCCTCGGCCTAGTCATTATGTCGTGTCGACCAATCATGTGGTTCCACAAAGCGACCAAGCCAATGTCTAATAAAACCAAACGGCTCGTGTTTCACGTGGAACACGAGCCGTTTGGTTGGATGCAAAATTGGTAACAGGGGGGGGCTTGCCCCAGGCTCATTACTAGTGGCGTCCCATGTGCACAAGCAGCACGGATATGTCAGCAGGGGTAATCCCGGATATTCTGCTTGCCTGCCCGAGGTTGGCCGGCATGGCTTTGCTGAGCTTTTCTTTTGCTTCTGATGATAGGCTTTTGATGGTGGAGTAGTCTATTCCATGGGGCAGGGGAACGCCTTCTAATTTGAGATGTTTTTCTGCTAGGTCTTTTTCCCTTTCCAGGTACCCGGCGTATTTGATTTGAATCTCAGCTTCAACCAATGCCTCTTCGCCCCAGTCGTTTAATGCTGACAGGCAGGGGAATTGACTTAGATCCGCCAGACTGATGTTGGGCCTGGAAAGCAGGGTTTGTGCTTTTGTCTTGTGGGGTAGGGTAGAGCTGTCTATGCTCTCAAGCCAACCATTTGCCTCATCAGGCTCCACGCTTGTGGACTTCAGATAGCGTTGGATGTCTTCAATGTCTTTATTTTTCTTTTCCAGAATCGCCATGCGTTCTTCTGTTGCCAGACCAAGTGCGTAGCCAATTGGAGTGAGACGCGCATCGGCGTTGTCTTGCCTCAATAGAATGCGATATTCCGCCCTAGAGGTAAACATGCGGTAGGGTTCATCGGTCCCTTTGGTAATCAAATCATCGATGAGAACTCCGATGTAGGCCTCGTTTCGCTTGAGCACAAGAGGGGCTTTTCCAGTGCA
>JBEIVB010000129.1:0-5755 GCA_040374085.1 Flavobacteriales bacterium
CCTTATATCTTCTTTCAACGTCTTCTAACATCTTTGCCACGTTTATCTTCGCTGTCAAAGCGGCCATCTTGCTCTTCCCCGCTGCCTCGGCTTGTTGGTTAGCGTATGTTTGATAGCCTAACACCTGAGATATTTCATCAGGAATACCCATCGCGCTGAACAGTTGCTCTAACCCCACGTAAGAGAAAGCGTTGTGGATGTTTTTTGCGACATTTGAATATCCAACTGCCCCGTATTTGCTGAAAGCCGTCTCCATTTTATTAGATAAACTTATGGCTGAACCCATTTTTTCAACCAATAAATTCAACGCACTTATGATGCTATGGATGCCGCCTGTTTGCGATTGCCCAATAGACACCTTCAATTGCTCCCAGTTATCGCCAAGCATACTGAGTTGACCGCCCGTAGTCTTGACCTGTTCTTTCATCATGTCAAAGAACATACCGCCTTTTGATGTCATGGAGATGAATGCTTTCTCAATGTCTTCAAACCCGACCTTGCCTTGCTCCACCATCTTGCTCACCTCGGCCTCGGTTACATTGAACTGTTTTGCCAGCTCCTTTACTACCGGAATACCGCGCTGAGTGAACTGCATGATGTCGCGAGCATAAGCACGCCCTTGCGTTTTCAGCGTTCCATAGATATACGCGATGTCGCTAAAAGGAATCTTTAATGCCGATGCAACATCGCCCAGCATCCGTATGTTCTTTGTTACATCTCCCGCACTAAAACCATAAGCCAAAAGCTGTTTGGTTGCATCCTGTACTTCAACCAAGCTGAACGGTGTCTCCTTTGCCAATGCAATCAACTGCGTTTGCAACGCCTTTGCCACCTGCTCATCCCCGCGCATCAACGTGCGAAGGCTCGCGCTGAAGTATTCGTAATTTACAAGGCTGTCTAATATGGACTTCCCAAACTTGGTAATCTCATAAGCTCCAAACCCGATGCCCAAAGCCCCCAACATTCTTGAACCGTAAGCACCTACGCCCGAAAATCTTGAGCCTTTCTTTTTTTCTTGGTATCCAAAATCGCCATCGGTTGCCTCTGATTGCGGAACAAAATTATAGCCTCCAAACCTGCCGCCTCCGCCACCGGAGCCTCCGCGACCTCCGCCTCCACCTGCGCCTCTTCCCCCTCTGCCACCGCCACCACCACGACCACCGCCTCCACCAAAGAAATCATCGTCGTACGCGCTTGAAAAGCCGCGACCGCCTCCGCCACCACCACGACCTCCGCCACCGCCGGCACGCTTTTTCCTTGCAACATCACGAATGCGCACCAAGCCTTTCTCAACGTCCTTGAGGTCTTCTTCGACCTCTTTCAGTTGCTTATCAAGCTCTTCCGCTTCCTTAGCCGCCTCCCTTATGCCTCTTGTAAAAGCATCGCGGAGGCTGAGCGTATATCTGATTTCCTGATTCATCACTTAAAGGTGTATCCCTTGCATTTCATAATCCATTTGCATTTTGCCCACATCGTGCCAAAAGCCTCCGGTGTTAGGTCTTTCGTATCCACATGAAAAACGTGCTGAATCCAAGCCGATGCCTGCATATAGCCTCCATCCGTCTCGTTATTCAACACCTTCCACGCTGTTTCATAACCTTCACCTACTTTTTTTTTAGCTCAGTCATGTAGAACTCCACCAGCTCCTCCGCCTTCATGAAAGCACCAAGGACAAGCGGCTCATCCGCCTCCTTCGCGCTCCAAAACCTTGGGTCGCTCTCTTCCACCAACGCGCAGGCATCGAACAAATACTTGGCACTAAAGGCCCGGCTTTTGTTCCACTCGTCCCATGCCAGCATCTTGGTTTCAAGTGTTGGGTTCTTCAAAAAAAGAACCGCGTCGCCATCCGGTGTGCGGAAGACGTGCGCGGTTACTTTTCTATTATGTTTGGCTGATAACTCAGCCTCTTTCGCTTCGAGAATGTCCTTTGTAGTTTCCATAGCTACAAAGGTACATTTTTACAACGATACTACGTCCCCGATAACAAGCTCAAGCTCCACGTCGATAGACGTATCGCCTTGGCTTGTAGTCTGATCAAAACCTTTGAACTCCACCATCTTCAAGGTGTCCTTCCTCGGCTGTACACGAGTGCCATCCACGTACACGACAGGGATGTCGAACGGTGGGATGTCCTCGATGCTTTTGTTCGGAGCGGCATCAATCAAACGGTTCAGCTCTTCACGCTTTATCGTGATGCTGCCCTCGTATTCTTTGTTGCCATACCCACGCGACACAGGTGTATAACCTGCACCATATAGGTTCTCTTTTGTCTGCATCTTCTTATAGGCAATCTTGGTGATGCCTATGATAGGCACACCGCCTACCACGAAGCTCACGCTGCCCCAAGAGTAGCTCACGCCATTGATTAAAGTTGTTGCCATGTCTTTATGCTAAAGTTACGGTGAAACGATTTGTGATGGTGATGTAATCGGCTACACCTACCGGAAGCAACGCAACGGTGATGTCCACCGCGCCCGTCTGAAGGACAAGCTGTGCAGGGTCAATCGTTACGCTGTAATTGCTCAGCTCAGCGGCACGCACCATGAAGTCCAACTGCTGACCGATAGCGGTCTTGAAGGTCTCCATCGTTACCTCGGTTAATGTTCCATCCACGTTCAGCACGATAGGGCTGGACTGGTAAGGAATCATCGCCTGCCGCTCTACGCGGCCAGCCTTTTGTATAACACGGTTGCTATACAAATAACGGTAGTCGCTGCTCTCCAAGGTAGCCGTGTTTGGCTGTGTGTTGTAGGTTCCGGTAAAGTCGGTGATTTTACGCAAAAAGCAATACCCGTAAGTTGCCAACTGGTTAAGCACGTTGTTGGTCTCGGCTGTGTCGTAGCTCGTGCCGTTGCTGAAGCCGATGCTGTTCAGCTCGGTTCCATCGGTCATGTTATAAGCTCCAACCCAAGCCCATGAATCGCTCACCTTTGACAAGGCCAGCACTCCGAGCTTCGCACCCAAGTCGCTGATGGACTTCTTGTTTGCTTTGAAAATCCATCCGCCTGTTCCTCCAACATCCTGGCCGATTTGCACGCTTACCATCTCCGAATCCAAGTTGGACAAGTCCACCAAGGTAGAGAGGTCTGCTGTGCCGCTAATCTCAGGAGCAAAGAGCGCAACCATTGGACGGTAGGCGGCAAAAGCCGAATCCATCTGCACGTTGATTTTTGTCACCTGAGATGTGGCGAACGCTGTGCTAAGGTCGTGCATGATGCCTATCTGGCGAATCTTGCCCTCGGCGAAGTTGCGCAACGTGGTAATCTCCTCGAAGTTCGCTCCGTAGGTTGAGCCCGGTATATGCACGTAGAGCGAGCCGTTTGGCATTATCCGGAAAAACTCCCCAACGTGGTAGCGAAGTACCGCGATAGGGCTTACAGAGCCGCCTGTCGCTTGTGTTGCCGTGCCTGCAATCGTTCCGGTAGCGGTTACCGATAGCGTACCCGGCTCAATGCCGTTGAACTTAGGGATGGTGATGGTGACGTTGCTCGTGGCCGCGCTTGCGGTGTATCCGTGCACGTTTGTTCCGGCATTGATGACAGCCGCCACAGCGGTTGCAACAGCGTTTGCGTTCGCGTGCGCTGCGCTCTTGGTGTAGGTTCCAAGGTTCACCGATTCGCCTTTCACGTTTAAGTGGAAGATGGTCAAGGTGTCGCCATTAGCTCCGGCAGTTGTAATCTGAACCACGCCCGTCTGAGCGGTCGCATCTGCATAGTTGTAGTTTATACCCAAGGCTTCTGCCTGCGCAACGCTGTTCACAATCTTTGTGCGTGCGTTGTTGCTGAAACCGCTGGGCAACGTATTCATGTAAGCGATGAACCCGCTTATGTAGTCGCTTCCGCTGGGCTTACGTCCCAACCCACCGGAGCCATTGACTATCTGTACGAAAGGTAGTTGCATTTGTTTAAGGTTATTAAAAAACCCCGCTTTTATACGGGGCTTTTAGGTTATTTTTTGCTTTTGGCCCCTTTGGTTGGGCTTTTGTCCTCGGCTGCCTCGCCTCCATCCAAAGCAAGAATCTCTTCTTTGCTTTTGTACTCGAAGCCCGCACAAGGCCCGCCATGCCATTCACCCGTCTGAAGGTTCACAAATAAACCTTCAAACGGAGTGGTAGCAATGTAATCTTGAAGTTCTTTGTACATAAGATTAAGGTTGTACAACTTTGCTTAACAGGATGTAACGAGAGCCGTTGAAAACGAAGTGGAACACCGCGCTCTTGTTGGCAGGAATAGTATAACGACAAGAAGCACCCGCAACAGCGGCAACATCGCAAGTGAACGAAGCGGTGGGGAAACGAATACCACCCGCGCCAGTACCTTTGCTCACTAAAACAGTCAACAGGTCGCCTGTGAACGCACGAAGCAATGACGTTTTGATGTTCACCGTATCGACGATGTTGGCAGTAAAACGCACAACCGTTGAGAAGTCGTGAGTGTTCACGGTTACGGTGTCATTTCCGGCTGCATCGGTTGCGGCCACAAAGCCATAGGTCAACACACGCCCGGTGTTGTCTTCGTTCTCGGTTACACCGTAACGAGGAGACACGGACTGAGCGGAAACAACCGCCACAAATGCCACAAGGGCAAACAATAAAGAGATGATTTTTTTCATGGCTGATTATGCAGTTTGGGTTGTGTAAAGAACTACTTGGTCGTAGAAGCCGAAGGTTACATCGGTCTTAAACAGACCCTTGATGAAATACAACTCGGAGTTGTTTTGCAAACGCTGAAGGTTCAACGTGTTATCATCGACAGAGTTGATGCCAATCCAAGTGTTTGAATCGCGGGTAGGGTTTGCAGTCGTTACAAAGAAGGTGTTCTCAGGAAGACCTGCTATAACAACGATGTCATAACCACGATACTGGGTGTAGCCAGCCTCGTCTGAGCGGATGTTCTTGTAGGTGTCCGTACGAAGAGCCTCGTCGTACTTGGCCTTGTCTCTGTAGCTCATCAAAATCTTTGTGCCGTTAGCACCGAACTTGAAGAGCAAAGCCTTTGGAAGAAGGTCAAGGGCAGCAGTCAGCTTGTCGCGCACGTTGCCGGAGGTCAAAGCCACAGGGCTGGAAACCTTCAAGGTAGATGCTGCGTCGATTGCTTTCTTCACGAAGCCGTTCCAGTAAAACATGGAGCAGGTTCCGTCTGAATCGAAGAACGGTGAGCCGCTTTCGTTCACACCTTTGGTGGCAGGGTTTACGTTGTCACCATTAGGGTTGAACTGGGTGCGTGATTGCCAGAAGGCCATATCAAACCACTCGTTCAAACGCTTCATCATCTGAAGCATAATGAAGTTCTCAGCCGTAGCCGGGAGGGTTTCATCAATCAAACGATTTTCGAGCTGGGTAGCATACCAATGTTGTTCAAAGTCGCGTGGGTTAAATTCCACGTACAACATTTGGTTCTGCGGCTCCAAGGTAGCGGCATCAACGGTGATTGAGCCTTTGCTTGTCGGGGTCGCTTGACGTGGTTGCATGAAGTTGCCAACCTCCACGCGAGGGATGGTGAACTTTTTCTTAATACCGTCCTGAACCATTGCGGCTCCCTTTTGGATGGTGTCTGCACCTACCACAGCACGAACGAGCATATAACTCGCTGCTTCGCCAGCGTAGGTGGTGTCCTGAATGTTTAACGCTTCAGCCATTGCTTTGTTTTATTATTTGTTTTGAGTTGTTTTGTTTTGAACTTCTTCCAACATCCGGTGAACCAACGCTCCACCGCTTGGGATAACGGTTGTGCCTTCGGTCTTGATGTTCGTGCCG
>JBEIVB010000248.1:0-1213 GCA_040374085.1 Flavobacteriales bacterium
CCCTTGGTTAGAGGCGATTTTTGATGGACCCATGTAAAACTCACCGGGAGGAACTACTTCGATGTAACGACTCTTGCAATTCTTGGTTGAAGGTCCGATGTCATTTTCAGAGGTTAAGCAGATTTCCCACCAACCTTCTTCATCAAATGAGAAAACGGGGTTTTGGGCAGTACTTGTATATACAATGGCTCCTGATGGCGAGGTAGCGGTCCAAGACCACTTGTATGCTCCGTTGGTACTCAAATCAAACAACTGACCTTGATAGAATACTTCCACCTGGTTGCTACCGGCGATAAAATCCGCCACTGGGGCAGCTGTAGGCTTGTCAATTTTTACAGTTTTGATGATTGAATCAACCATTCCGCAGAACTGCTGCTTCAATTTCACGTTGTAATAACCAGTATTGGCCCAAGAAGCTTTGCCTTTTGCACCTGCTCCAACAATAGAAGTACCACTCTGGAATGTCCAAGTTTGTGCATAAGCAGAATTGGTGGCAGTACTGTTGAACGTAATTGGGGTTTTGGTGAAATTTGGCCCGGTAGGAACAGCAAAATCCGCTGAAGGAGGATTTACTGCTTTGATGTTCACCTCAAAATCCAAAATATTACCTTCGTTGGCCACTGTTCCACAACCCTGGGTTGGGGTAAAGGTTAAGTACATGCATCTCACACGCATAATGGCTTTACCCGCTTTTACACCAGCACATGGAATGGTTAACGTGGCAGTTTTGGTTGCATTGGATGCAATTTGACCCAACGGACCAGCGGCTTTAGAGATACACTCGGCGGCCGAAAATTGATTGTCGCCATCCAAGTCGATCCATACGCCAGCATATTCCGCATAAGAACAAGTGTTTTCAATGGTCATTGAAATGTCCTCGCCAGGCGTGATATCCATCACCGCACCGTTGGTCATTAATTTGTTACTGGTACCCGTGTTACCACAGTTCAACCCAGAAACCGAATAAGAAGTTCCAGCACTGTTTTTGAACGATACCGCTGAAAACCAGTCCAATGAACAACCCGTTGAGTTGGTTGCGCCGCAAATTTGGGCTTCCGACTGACTCATCCAGCCGGTCAACCCTAACACCAACACAATCAATTTTGATTTGGTAAATTTAAGATTCATATTCTTGTATGTATTTTTTCCATTTATGTTACGCAAATGGGATCAAATGCGCAAATTGAATGCGCAAGTTAAAGAAGTGATGTCA
>JBEIVB010000004.1:0-65042 GCA_040374085.1 Flavobacteriales bacterium
AGTCCGGTTGTGTTTCGGTCGAGCCTGCCAACTGGATAGATGCGCTCCCGGGCAGCATCGCGCAGCAGATCGAGAACGGTCTTGCGCTTTTGCGGATCGTCTACAGTAGTGATGTAATCCTTGGGTTTGTTGAGCAGTACGTAAACCAGCTTTTCTTGTTTTACCGGCGTACCTCCATACATGATCTGGTCTGATGGGAAAATTTTATAACCCAATTCCGTTATAACTTTACCATTAACGGTTACAACCCCAGAACCAATTAAATCATCGGCTTCTCTTCTGGAGCATATCCCGGCATTTGCGAGGAACTTATTGAGCCGGATCCGGCCATCGTCTGCTTTTTCGGCGGTGGCTTTTGGAGCCACTTTTTTCACACGCTTGTTGAACGTTTTTGGTTTCTGGTTTTTGTATTCCCGCGCAACGGCATCGAGTTCCTCTGAGGCTCTTTCTTTGGCACGTTGGAACGCTTTTGAAGAAGAACCTCCGGCAGCTGATCCGGTTGTGCTGATGCTCCTCGGCGACTTGGCAGCCGTTTTTGGACCCGTTTTGCCTGCGGGCTTGCTTCCTGTTTCTTTTCGTGCAGATGGTTTGCGCTTTCCGCCGGGGGAGCTTTCCCAGAAGCTGAATTGTCCTTTTTCGTTTTTCTGGGGAGTTGTCGTCCCTTTTTTTGTTGGCTTTCCGCGCATGCTTTTTTTGATTAATCCGGAGAAAAGGCTCCGGGGTAATGAGTAAGGGTATGACTTTCTTCTGTTCCGGTAATGACAATCAAATCAAACCTGAGGTTGTGGTTTGGGTAATGTTGGTGCATCCACTGATCGGCGGCTTCTTGCATCACTTCCCATTTCCGTTTGGTAAGCAACTCCTGGGGGTCTGCAACTTCAGCGGTTCTGGTTTTTACTTCTGCCCACACCACCGTTGCTTCTTGCAACAGAACCAAATCAATTTCGCCTTTACCCAGCCTGAGGTTTTGCACTAAGAACACATAACCGTTGGCCAATAAATGCTCACGAGCCAATGTTTCGCCCCAGCTGCCGCGCTCCAGATGATTGGCCGTGGTTGACTTTAGGCCCATACCTTGGTTCCCTCCGAACAGTTTGTGCAAATATCGGTTTCTTTTCTGCTGCGCAGCACACTGGATCTGAATTTGGCGTATGCCGGACCTTTCCAAATTTCGGCAAAAGGGCTCTCTTGTAGAGTTCCCATTGGGTGGTGTGCATCTTTATCGAAGCAACACGGCACAACGGTTCCGTCCCATGTAATAACAGGAGCATGCCACAGCTTCCAACAGTGGTTTTCGAGTTTGCCTTTGAAACGGTAGCTTCCGTCTTCCTGAAGGGCATAACGCGAGTAGATTGGATTGTCGGGAATCAGCGGACTGCCTTTTTCGTAACCGTAAATCTGAGCTGTTTTAAACCAGATGTCGTCCACCTCCAGATCAAGAGCCAATTTCTGTGCTTCCTGAATCTGGTGCTCATTGGGTTTTACAACAAGAAATTGAAACACAATGTAGGGGCGTTTTGAACTCAAACGCTTGCGCGCAGCCACCAATCGCTTAACGCCTTCCACTACTTTTTCCAAGGATCCACCCACCCGATAGGCAGCATAGGTTTCTTGGGTGGTCCCATCGAGCGATACAATCAATCTAGATAATCCGGATTTGACCGTTGCTTCGGCCATTGCTTCGGTTAAATAGTGTCCGTTGGTTGAGGTAACGGTGTAAAGTCCCGACTGATGTGCCTCCCCCACCATATCTAAAAACCTTGGATTGAGGTAGGGTTCTCCTTGAAAGTAAAAGGTTAGATAGGTAAGTCGCGGGCTCATTTCCCTTAAAAGATTCCGGAAAAATTCTGGATCCAGCATGCCGGTCGGTCTTGAAAAAGAACGAAGGCCGCTAGGACATTCCGGACAGCGCAGGTTGCAGGAGGTGGTGGGTTCTACCGATAAGGAAATGGGCATGCCCCATTGTATAGGACGTTTGAAGGTTTTAGAAACGTAATACGATGCTACAACCTGCACCATGTTCCATAAGCGTAAAAGAGTTAAATGATGCCAAACCTCCTTTGTATCTTTCCAACGTCTTCCAGCCATTATATTTTTATTCCTATAATCAATACGTCATCAACCTGTTCAAGCTCTCCTTTCCAAGCATCAAAGGCAGAGATCAATCGAGTTTGTTGTTCCTGCATGGAGCAAGCCTGCGCATCAAGAAGCAGCTTTTTCAATTGATTGTATTTGTATTTTTTACCCAATGGCCCGCCAAACTGGTCGGCAAACCCATCGGAGAAAAGATACAAGGTATCGTCTGCTTTCACTGTGATGCGTTGGCCTACAAAGCGAGGCAATTCATTGCCGAGGAAGATGCCCACGGGAAACTTGTTGCCTTTAATTTCATAAAGACGATGCGTTTCATTTTCCATGATGGGCGTATGGCCTTCCAACTCCTCGCTTGTTTTGGGTCTTATGAAATACAGGGGATTGTTGGCTCCGGCAAAATCTACGCACATGGTAGAATGGTTCACTCGGCAAATCACCGCATCCATCCCGTCTTTGGATGTACTGCCATCTCTACGCTGCTTAAGGGCACGAATGATATTGGTTCTGAGTTGCTCCAGAATTTCTTCAGGCTGGGTGATTTCGCGTTGGTTTACGATCTCGTTTAGATTGTCGTTGCCCATCAGACTCATGAAAGCACCCGGAACGCCATGACCGGTACAATCTACAACGGCTAAAACTTTTTGATCCCCATTGCTGCCGGCCCAATAAAAATCTCCGCTTACAATATCTTTTGGTCTATAAAAAACGAAGCTCTTAGGGAACATTCGGGTTACGTCTTCATAGGAGGGCATGAGCGCATCTTGAATGCGCTTTGCGTAAACAATGCTGTCGGTGATTTCTTTGTTTTTGAATTCAATTTGCGATTTCTGACGGCGCAATTCTTTTGTTTGGCCCTCAATGATTCGGTTAAGTCCTCGTGTATAGGCGCGTATGATGAATATGAATCCGCCGGTGCAAAAAAGGATGTATAGAAGGTAGGCCCAAAAGGTCCGGTACCATGGCGGGAGAATGGTAAACCGAATGGTGCCTTCTTTACTTTCTGTTCCAAAAATGTTTCTGCATTTTACATGAAGAATGTAGTTTCCTTCCGATAAGTTGGTGTAGCTCCTTTCGCTTTTGAGGGACCAGTCGCTCCAGGTTTTGTCGTTCCCTTCTAGAAACACACTGAATCGGTTCTCGTTGGAAACGATAAACTGATTGGAACCGAAATTAAAATAAAGGTTGTTTTGATTGTACGGGATGATCAGTTCTTGATTCCCTTGATCGATTTTTGGAATGAAAATTTCTGTACCAAAGATTGTGGATGCAGACAAGGTTCTGAAGTTCCCCGCAAAAATCGAGTCCTTCTCCGAAATCATGGAACGGACAAAAGCGTTGAAGGTATTGTTAGGCGCTGAGTAAGGAAAATGCATGGAGTAGGAAACTACACCAACGGTGCGGGCAAGAAGGATTTGTTTTTCAGGCGAAATCCAAATGTCTTTTAGGTCTCCCTCTTCCTGAATACGGTTGAACGCGGCGTAATTCCATAGATACGTTCCATTTGCCTGTTTCAGGGCAACCCCATGTTCAGACTTTTTTTCGTTCACTGTGGATACGATCCAAACATTTCCACTGGAATCCTCTTTTATCCGCTGAATGCCTCTATTTCTTTGAGTGAAAGTACTGCCCAATTTGGAATAGGGTTTGAATCGGTAACGTTTTATACGCTCATCCCAAACGGGGTGAAGCAGTCCCGAAGGTGTTCCCAGAACCACTTCGTTCCGGATCATGAAAGCAAAATTGTCGTGATCGGTTGTTATGCCATCCTCGGCACCGTAGGTAATGGCTTCAAGCGTGCTGAAGGATTTTTCTCCTCGAACTCCATCGGGTGTCCGAGGTATCATTCCCACAACATCATTGTTGTTGGTAAACCAAATTTCTCCATTGGATTTTTCTACCAGCGTCCCGATGGTTTCGTTGATGATGCCTATATCGCCTTTGACTGTCCAGGTACCGTTGGAATATTTAATTACGGTTATGCCTGTTTTGGTTCCTATGTAAACTTCACCCGGATGAACACGAGATGGGAGAATGCGGAAAACCGTTTGGCCGGGGGGAATGAGATTGCGCTCCATTCCATCTTTTATTTCCAAGCACCCATTTTTTGTTGCAACCAGCAATCGATCTGCATCCTTTGCCCCGGGTGGTGTAAATGCCTGAACATCCCAACATTCGGTTGGATTTTTCAGAATCTGCACGGCTTTCTTAGAAGCATCATTTTTTTCGAAAAGCCCCAGAAATCCTCCGAAGTAGTAAGCGTTTTTCAATCGCCCTATCGATTCTATCCCACCCATAATCCCATGGATGTCCGACATGTTTCGAAATGGCGATAGATATTCTACCATTCCAATTCCATTATACAAGGCTAACCATATATTGTGTTGGTTGTCTTCGAATACATTCAGAATGGAGAGATCCGGCAAGCCTTCACTTTTATCGATGATGGTGGTTAGGTTCAGCTGGTGATCTAGAATTACAAGGCCCCCTTTCATGGTTCCCAATGCGTATTCTCCTGAGGAAAGTTGAATTCCTCGATACAGAGATTTTTCTTCGAGGAAGGCATTCACCTTGCTTTTCACCTTCTCGATTTTCATTCCCTTTGCGTTGCCTTTTTCTAAAGTGCCTTCAACAGCGCGCCCGGTCATAATACCCAATTCTCTTCCGGCAAGGAAATATTCGCCGGGGCCTTTGGGCAGAAGCACATCAAGGCGGCTATCGGCCAGCATTTCGGTTCCGGGTACAAAATCGATGGTTTCCTCGTTGATTTTTAAGAGGCCTTCCCCTTTTTTTCGGATGTAGATGTTTCCGTTTAAGCAGAATGCGGTATGAAAACGCCCCTCCGAGCTCCATGCTTTGAATTTGCCGTTTCGAAATCGAAGGATGTAATTGTTGGTAATGAAAAACACTCCTTTGGTGGTAGCAAACGTGTACCACACATCCCCTATATCTTCCATTCCTTTTGGTAGGAGGTGCATAAGAGGGTAGAACCTGGTTTTGCCGAATTCGTTGGGTTGGAGGTATCCGAGGTTGCCCGAGCCGCCAACGAACAACATGCCCGATGCAGTGTCTAAACCCAGAGAGCGGACTGCGGTATTGGAGTAAATATAGCGCCAAGAGGTACCATCAAATTCCAAAACCCCAACTCCATTGGCCACGTAAATAAGTCCTTTTTTGTCTTGAACCGCATCCCAGTTTTGGTTGTGGGCGTTGTAATCGCGCACTCCAAAATAGCGGGCAAAGCAATCGCCCATAAAAGGCGCCGGAATCTTTGGTTGCGCTGTTGTTGACTGTCTGCTGGCAAGGAGACAGTACAGCAAAAAGAACCGGTAAATGGTGGCGCGCATAAATCGTGCTAATGTACAAAATAGCATCGGCTTGGTAAACAGGCGTTTTGGATGGGAAACCCCTCTCAAATGAAGGCGCCAAACTGTACCTTCGTTGCTTTCCCTAGATCATGGAAAACCAAGAAAAGAAACTGTTCCTCCTCGATGCATTTGCGTTGATTTTTCGTGCCTATTTTGCCTTCTCTAACAATCCGCGCATCAACTCAAAGGGGTTCAATACCTCGGCTGTGTTCGGCTTCACCAATACCTTGCTGGAGGTCCTTAAAAAGTATAAACCTACTCATTGGGCGGTGGTGTTCGACACCTCTGCTCCTACGCATCGCCATGAAGAGTTTGTGGAGTACAAAGCTAACCGCGAAGCTATGCCCGAGGACCTTGCATCCTCTTTACCTTACATTTTTAGATTGGTAGAAGCACTCAACATTCCGATGTTTGCCATGGATGGGTTTGAGGCCGACGATGTAATTGGAACTCTTGCGCGCCAGGCCGAATCGGAGGGTTTTATTACGTTTATGATGACGCCCGATAAAGACTACGGGCAATTGGTTACGGATAAAACGTTTATTTTAAAACCAGCTCGGGCAGGTGGTGCCGCAGAAATTCTAGGCCCACCAGAAGTATGCGCTCGGTTCGAGGTAGAGCAACCTATGCAGGTAATCGACATCTTGGGTTTGATGGGCGACAAGGTGGACAACATTCCGGGCATTCCCGGGGTGGGAGAGAAAACGGCCATTCAGCTCATCAAAACCTACCACAGTGTGGAGCGCATGCTCGAGAATACGCATGAGCTGAAAGGGAAGTTGCGCGAGAAAGTGGAGGCCCACCGCGAGCTCGCCATCCAATCGAAGCGTCTGGCCACCATACGTTGCGATGTTCCGGTATCTTTTGAAGCCGATGCCATAAAGGTTGCACCCTTCCATTCCGATTTGGTTCGGGAGCTTTTTGCTGAGTTGGAGTTTCGACGTCTGGCGTCTCAGCTCCTTGGCGAGGAGTTGCCATCGGCGCCCAAAATCGCTGCTGCACAGATGAATCTGTTTGACGAAACCGCTCCCGAAACCCCTGCTTCAGCCCGAGCAGAGGTGAATGAAACTGCTATGCTGAAGCGACTTTCCGATTATCCACACACCTTTAAAGTTATAAACAGTACGGATGGTATTCTAGAAATGGTGAAGGATCTTCTGGAGAGACCTGCTTTCGCATTCGATACGGAAACTACCGATCTAGAAGCCATTAACGCCGAATTGGTAGGGCTCTCCTTTTCGGCTGCACCCGGAACCGGTTATTGGATACCAACGCCGAATAGTAGGTCTGAAACGGTAGCATTGCTCGATCTGCTCAAACCACTTTTTTTAAATGAAAAAGTGATAAAAATTGGTCAAAATATTAAGTATGACCTCACTGTTT
This sequence comes from Flavobacteriales bacterium, assembly GCA_040374085.1. Classification (GTDB taxonomy): domain Bacteria; phylum Bacteroidota; class Bacteroidia; order UBA4408; family UBA4408; genus JBEIVB01. The sequence continues at coordinate 6,843 of JBEIVB010000004.1, forward strand.
TGGCCAATTACGGGATTCAAATAAAGGGGCCTTTGTTTGATACGATGTTGGCTCATTACCTCCTTCAGCCCGATATGCGTCATAACATGAATGTGTTGGCTGAAACATACTTGCATTATTCTCCCGTGCCCATAGAAGCCCTTATTGGGCCTAAAGGTAAGAAGCAGAAGTCGATGCGGGATGCCGACCCACAATTGTTGGCAGATTACGCAGCAGAAGACGCGGAGGTTACCCTTCGTCTTCATGATGTTTTTCTGCCCATGTTGTCGGATGAAGGCAATGCAAAAGCCATGCTGGCCCAGGTGGAGATGCCTTTAGTTCCGGTGCTTGCCTTTATGGAGCGCCAAGGTGTGCGCATTGATGAGGGGGCTCTGAACGCCATGAGTGGACAACTCCAAACCGACATTCAAACTCTGGAACAAGAGATTTTGGCTTTGGCCGGAACTTCATTCAATATTGCCAGTCCCCGCCAGTTAGGCGAGGTGTTGTTTGATGTGTTGGGGATTGATCCTCAGGCAAAAAAAACCAAAACGGGTCAGTATGCAACAGGTGAAGATGTGCTTTCGAAGCTTGCTCATAAGCATCCTATTATAGATAAGATACTCGACTTCCGGGAGCTGCAGAAGCTAAAGTCAACCTATGTGGATGCGTTGCCAGGCATGGTGAATCCGATAACCGGCAAGGTGCATACTTCTTACAATCAGGCGGTTGCGGCCACGGGTAGGTTAAGTTCCAACAACCCCAATCTTCAGAACATTCCCATTCGCACTGCGAGGGGCAGAGAGATACGACGGGCTTTCTTGCCCAGTTCGCCGAATCGGGTCTTGCTCTCTGCAGATTATTCTCAGGTGGAGTTGCGCATCATTGCCTCCCTCAGCGGAGACCAAACCATGATTGATGCATTCTCGCATGGAGCGGATATTCATGCTACTACGGCTGCAAAGGTTTTTGGTGTTTCGTTGGATGCGGTTACCACAGAGATGCGCAGGAAGGCTAAGATGGTTAACTTTGGTATTATATATGGCATCTCTGCATTTGGCTTGTCGGAGCGCCTGAACATACCAAGAAAAGAAGCCAAAGAAATAATCGACAACTACTTTACTCAGTTCAGCCGCTTGAAGTCGTACATGGACGATTGCATTGAGCAAGCCAGAGAAAAGGGTTATGTAGAAACCATTCTGGGTCGACGCAGGTATTTACGCGATATCCACAGTGCCAATGCTGTGGTGCGCGGCTTTGCAGAGCGAAACGCCATAAATGCACCCATTCAGGGTTCAGCTGCCGATGTTATAAAAATGGCTATGATTCACATTCATCGTGCTATGGAGGCCGATCGCATGCAGTCGAGCATGATTCTTCAAGTGCACGATGAACTCGTTTTTGATGTCGAGCAAGAGGAATTGGGAGCGGTTCAGAGTTTGGTGCGTTTCCACATGGAGCACGCTGTAGAGTTGGCGGTTCCTTTGGTGGTGGAGATGGGTGTAGGAACCAATTGGTTGGAAGCCCACTAAGTATTTACACCTGCTGTATTCAATCGTTTTTCGCTCCACTGGCCTGCGCTGTGCAAAAACAGTCTCGGCAAAGGGGTTCATAATGATTCGTTTCGCCCAGCAGCACCAGCTGTTGGCTTTCAGCGAGTCGATGAGAGAAATTGGCCAAGTTGCCGCAACGAACACAAACCGCATGCACCTTTGTAACGTATTCGGCGCAACACATCAGGGCGGGCATCGGACCAAAGGGCTTGCCTAAAAAATCCATGTCGAGTCCCGCCACAATAACCCTAGTACCGCGGTCTGCCAGCGAATTGCACACTTCTACAATTCCATCGTCGAAAAATTGGGCTTCATCTATGCCTACTACTTCTACGTCTCCGGTTAGGAGCAGAATGTGCTGAGAGCCCTGAACCGGAGTGCTGAGGATGGAATTGGAATCGTGGGATACCACCGACTCTTCTGCATAGCGCACATCGATGGCTGGTTTGAAGATTTCTACCCGCTGACGCGCGTATTTGGCGCGCTTTAGCCTTCGAATCAACTCTTCGGTTTTTCCCGAAAACATGGATCCGCAAATCACTTCAATCCAACCTTTCTTCTTGGTGGCCGTTTGGAGGTTTTCAACAAACATTTTATGCGGTGCAGTTGTTGGGGGAAAAACGCGGGATAATTCTGATTATCTTTGAAGGGTAAAAGTATCGCTTTTCGTTATGAACCGGAAGGAATTGCATCTGGAAATTGAGCAGCTGATTCACAGCATCAAGTTGCACTATCATCAAATCAATGAGGGAATGCGAATTCCCACCATCGAATTGGAGTTGATTACGGCCAAAATCCGTAAGCTCCACGAGAAATCCATTGTGTACAACCACCTTCATTACCTAGAAGAGCAGGGGCTTATTCTAACGCGTGCACAATCAACACCTCGTGCATCTGCTCAATTGGTTTCATCACCTTCATCCTCCGGTTCTGCCTCACCTGTAGCTGCTTCAGTGGTAGCGTCTGTTTCAACGCCCGAGGCAACAATCGCCGATTCCGCCTCCGCTCCTTCAGCACCAACACCAGCATCGGAACCAACACCAGCACCTTCAGACGCGGCATCTGTTCCGGAGGCTTCAACCCACACAGCAACTCCATCGGGAGAGGCACAATCATCGGGTCAGGACTTGAACTCATTCGTTTCTTTTAACGACCGATACGTGTTCATTTCTAAGCTCTTTTGGGGCAATGCAGACGAATACAAGCGTGGCATTACCAGCATCAACGCCACCGGAAACCTGCAAGATGCAGAAGGCGTTGTTCGGGAGTTGGGCATTAGGTTTAAGTGGGATTCCGATAACGAGGCCGTTAAGCTTTTTCACACCATCGTACAACGGATGTTCTCCCGATGACCGGGCAGCGCGTTCTGCTTATCTACACCGGCGGCACCATCGGTATGGTGCAGGATCCAGCGAGTCAAACTCTTGTTCCGGTAGATTTTGAGCACCTCAGCCGTCAGGTTCCTGAGCTGCAAAACTTCGACCTCCATTTAGAGGCCCAAGCCTTTCATCCTCCTTTAGACTCTTCCGACATGTTGCCGGCCACGTGGCAAGACATTGCGGCGCGCATCTTCGAAGCTTACGACCGTTTCGATGGGTTTGTGGTGCTGCACGGTTCCGACACCATGGCCTACACCGCATCTGCATTGAGTTTTATGTTGCAGGGCCTGGCAAAGCCCGTGGTGCTCACCGGTTCGCAATTGCCCATAGGCATGATTCGAACCGACGGGAAAGAAAACCTCATAACGGCCATTGAGATTGCCTCGGCATATCGCAACGGAGTGGCCGTTGTTCCCGAGGTAAGCGTCTATTTTGAATATCGTTTGTTTCGAGGGAATCGCGTAATTAAATATCATTCCGAGCATTTCGATGCCTTCAAAAGCCCCAATTATCCTCCCTTAGCTGAGGCAGGCATTCATTTGGATTTTAAAAATGAATACATAATGAAACCGGGTAACGCTCTGCAGTTTAAACCGGACATGAAGAGTGGGGTTGGGGTGATAACCTTGTTTCCCGGCATATCGCTGGATTGGATGGAGCGCTGTATGCAAGAGCCTTCGGTGCATGCTTGGATTCTTCAAACATACGGTGCGGGCAATGCCCCAAGAGATCCGGCGTTTTTGCGCATTCTGGAGAAGGCTTCTTCTAAAGGGACTCTGCTGGTAAACGTAAGCCAATGCCCGGCCGGAACCGTTCAACAAGGCCGTTACGAAACCAGCCGCAGGCTACAGGAAATGGGTGTGCTCAGCGGAGGCGACATTACGCTAGAGGCTGCCATAACCAAACTCATGCACCTTTTGGGAAATTCATATCAGGGCCAAACCTTGTCAGAGGCCTTCCTGAATCCCATTGCCGGCGAGCGCAGCCATTAACTTGCCCATAACCCTCAAAACCCCTACCTTTGGGCCCGCTCACATCAGGAGAGGTGTCAGAGTGGTCGAATGAGCAAGCCTGGAAAGTTTGTATACTCGCAAGGGTATCGGGGGTTCGAATCCCCCCCTCTCCGCCAAACAAGAAAAAACCCGGCAAAGCCGGGTTTTTTTGTGCCCTGCAAGGAGCCAAGCTCGCTTGAGCGACTGAAAGGGTACAAAAAAACACCCTGCGACTAAAGGAGCAGGGTTGGTTTTTGCATTGTTTGAAGCCACCCCACCCGGGGATCAGCGAGCGAAGCGAGCTCATCCCCAACAACCTATAACTTCTTTAAGATTACCGCAGGTAATCATGCTCAAATCCCCCAAGCTCGCTTGAGCGACTGAAAGGGTACAAAAAAACACCCTGCGACTAAAGGAGCAGGGTTGGTTTTTTCCTTGTTTGAAGCCACCCCACCCAGGGATCAGCGAGCGAAGCGAGCTCATCCCAAAAACCTATAACTTCTTTAAGATTACCGCAGGTAATCTACCCCCAAACCCCAAGCTCGCTTGAGCGACTGAAAGTGTACAAAAAAAACCCCTGCGACGCCAGGAGCAGGGTTGGTTTTTGCATTGTTTGAAGCCACCTCCACCCCGGGATCACCGCAGGTAATCCCCAACCAACAACATAACTCAAATTCCCGCCTAACCCTATATGTCAAAAAATAACAGGGTTCTGTAACTTTTTCAGCCACCTGAGCTTCTTACGCGTACGGAAGGAAAAACATCGAACGAAACCATCATCCTATGAAACTCATCGTAAACAACCTTTGCAAGCAATATGGCAACGGCATTCTTGCCCTCGACCACGTATCCCTGACGGTGGAAACCGGGATGTTTGGGCTTTTGGGTCCGAATGGAGCGGGAAAATCCTCTCTCATGCGCACCTTAGCCACCCTGCAAGAGGCCGATAGCGGCACGGTGTTCCTGGATACCCTTGATGTGCTGAACGACAAGATGTCGGTTCGGAAACTCTTGGGTTATTTGCCTCAAGAATTTGGTGTATATCCGCGTACGTCTGCCGAGGATCTATTGGACTACTTAGCCATCTTAAAAGGGCACACCCAGCCTGCCTCCAGAAGAGAGATGGTGCATTACCTGTTGCAGAAGGTAAACCTATACGAAAGCCGGAAGAAACATGTAAGCAGTTTCAGCGGCGGCATGCGTCAGCGGTTTGGCATTGCCCAATGCTTAATTGGAGAGCCAAAGCTGATTGTAGTGGATGAACCAACAGCAGGGCTCGATCCCGGAGAACGAAACCGTTTTTATAACATATTGAGCGAAATCAGCGAGAACATCATCGTTATACTCTCTACGCACATTGTACAAGATGTGCGGGAGCTGTGTACGCATATGGCCATAATGGATAAAGGCAAGGTTCTGTATTCGGGTAAAACCGACGATGCCTTGGCCATGGTTAAAGGCAAGGTATGGGAGAGAACTGTAGATAAACGTGAATTGGAATCCTTTAAGCAGCAGCACCAAGTCATATCCAGCAAACTGGTTTCGGGTGTACCCATGGTGCATGTGTTTTCCGACGAAACTCCCGGTTCCGAATTCAAAAGAGCAGAAGAAACCTTAGAGGATGTTTTCTTTGCTCGTTTAAATCAACTCATTTAATATACATTACTTATGTGGACCTTTATTCGATATGAATGGAAGCATTGGCTCAAGTCGCCCATGACCTGGGTCTTTTTGCTGATCAATACCTTACTCATAATGGGTGCTGTAGCAAGCGACCAGATTACCATTGGCGGCGGCATAGGAAATGTGCATAAAAACGCGCCCTATACGGTAGAGAACTTTTACGGCATTATGTCCCTTCTCGGGCTTTTGATGACTACGGCGTATATGCATGCCACAGCCAATCGGGACTTTGCTAACACCATGCATCCGCTGATATTTTCATCGCCGATTAAAAAGCATCAATACTTTTTTGGGAAATTTTTTGGCTCAGTTTCCATTGCGGTGCTTCCTTTGCTGGGCATATCCTTGGGTGCTCTTGTGGCGCCTTTGATTTCCAGCCTGCCCTCTGAGCGTTTTGGACCCGTTATGTGGTCTGGACACCTTCATGGACTATTGGTATTTGGAATCCCCAACACCTTTATTGTTTCTGTTATTTTGTATGGATTGGCTATGCATTTCAGAAGCAGCATAGCCTCGTTCGGCGGAGCAATTTTTCTGTTGGTTTTTTATGTTGTTTCGATCGGCTTTGCCGCAGATTTGGAGAAGGAGTGGCTGGCCTGCTTGCTGGATCCATTCGGTTTCTATCCGGAAACCATCGCATCGAAATACCTTTCCGTTCAGGAGAAAAATATGCAGACCGTTCCCATTACCTATTGGTTGTTGGTGAATCGTTTTGTTTGGGTAGCCCTTTCCGGTATGTTGCTGTTTTTCTTTTACCGCAGGTTTTCCTTTTCGGCATCCAAAGAAAAACAAGCCAAACAAAAAAACGATGCACAGGAAACCCCTATTGCAACTCAATGGCAAGCCCCTGCTCTCATTTCGCCGTCTCATGGTGTTTCCTTGCGCAGTTGGTTGAAAATGGTTGCGTTCGAGAGTTCCTTTATCATCAAAAATCCCACCTTTCTGATATTGATGCTCATGGGCACGGTGAATCTCACGGCCTCCTTAACCAGTTTCACCGGCACATACGGCCTCAAAAAATATCCGGTTACATACGATGTAATTGATGTAATCCACGGTTCTTTCTACTTGTTCACGATTGGATTCATCACCTTTTATACAGGAGTATTGGTGTGGCGTGAGCGCGACAGCCGAATGAACGAAATCCAGGATGCAACTCCCGTTAAGAACATCAGTACACTTTCTTCAAAGTTGGTTTCCATACTGCTTGCGGTGGCCCTGATGAGTGCATGCGCCATGTTGGTGGGGATAATTGCACAAGCGTTGCACGGTTATTTCCGATTTGAGTTGGATGTATATGTGATCTCTCTCCTGGTTTTCGATTTGCTCAAATTCGGCTATCTCATAGTGGTCTCCATGCTCTTTCATTACCTCATCAACAACCGCTACATTGCTTACTTTGCGTTTGTTGCATTTGTGGTGTTGAACGCCTTTTTATGGAGTGCGTTAAAGACAAACTCCAACATGCTGATGTTCGGAAGCATACCAACCATCACATATTCCGATATGAATGGCTTCGGTCCATTCTTGCCTTCTGCGTTGTGGTTTAATGTGTATTGGATGCTTTTCTCAAGCATTCTTTTTTTGGTGATACTGGCATTTTATGTTCGGGGTAAAGAAATGCGCTGGAAGAGCCGGGCTCGTGCAGCCGGTTTGTTTTTTAAGCGAAATACCCTTACGCTTTTGTTTTGTGTGCTGGCATTTTTGGGCTGTGCTTCCTTTGTATATTACAACACCCATACATTGAATCAATTTGTGGATTTGGATGAGTCGGAAGAGATACAGGTCGATTATGAGCGCAGCTATAAAAAATATGAGAACCTTATTCAACCTCGGTTTTATCGCTATGCCTATACGATAGATATATTTCCGGAGACCCGCAGCGTAAAAGCAACCATAAAGGCCGGCATACGCAACATCTCATCTGAGGCAATTCGCGAAATACACTTTTCCTTGCCGCCCATTCCCGATAGCATACGAATCGACATCAAAGGCGCCACATTGAAAGTAAACGATCTGAGGTTGCGTTACCGCATCTATACGCTTAAGGAACCCATGAATCCAAACGATTCCATGGAGGTTGCGTTTTACGTATCCAAAACAACACGCGGGTTTGAGAACGAGGTGAGTTTTTTGCAGCTTACACAGAATGGAACTTTTTTTAACAATACAGATATTGTACCATTAATTGGGTATGTGGAAGGCTATGAATTACAAGACAAAAATCAGCGGGTAGAGTACAAGCTTCCACCACGAAAGCGCATCCCAAAACTGGACGAACAAAACTTGAGGGCTCGGTCCAATACCTACATAAGCAGTTGCTCCGACTGGGTTTCTGTATCCACCACCATTTCTACAACGGGCACACAAATGGCCGTGGCGCCGGGCAGCCTGCGTAAAAAATGGAGTGCCGGCAGCCGAAACTATTTTACCTACGCGCTCGATCACCCTTCACTTGATTTCTATTCCTTTATTTCGGCTGAGTATGAGGTGGAACGAAAGACATGGAAAGGGGTAGACCTCGAAGTGTATTATATTAAAGAGCACCGTTACAATGTTTCCAATATGATGCGGAGTTTAGAAAGATCCCTCGACTACTATACCCGAAATTTCGGACCCTACTTTCACAAACAATGTCGCATCGTGGAGTTTCCGCGCTATTCTTCCTTTGCCCAGGCCTTTCCGGGAACCATGCCCTACAGCGAAAGCATTGGTTTTATTGCCGATTTACGCGATGTTAAGGCGAAAGACATCGACATGGTTTTTTATGTAGTGGCTCATGAAATGGGTCACCAATATTGGGCGCATCAGCTGTGTGGGGCCAATATGCAGGGCAGCGAATGGATGAGCGAAGGATTCGCGCAGTACTCTGCGCTTATGGTAATGGAGTCAGAATATGGACGCGACAGGATGCATCGTTTCTTGAAGTATGAGATGGACGGCTACTTAAGCAGTCGGGGCAGAGAGCCAGAGGCGGAACAACCCATTTACAAAACCGAGAATCAGCCTTACATTCATTATCAAAAGGCAAGTGTGGCCATGTATTACCTGAAGGAAATGATCGGCGAAAAAAATGTGAACAAGGCCCTGCACAGTCTGCTGGATTCTTTTGCCTATCGAAATCCACCTTACGCTACCTCCTTGAACGCTCTGCGCGCTCTCCAGCAGGTAACACCGGACAGTCTCGCGTATGTGCTCCAGGATTGGTTTACAACCATTACCCTCTTCTCCAATCGGGTGTTGACGGCTGAATCCAAGAAGGGGGCAGATGGTTATGAAGTAACCGTAACCTTTTCTTCGGAAAAACTCCGGTCCGATTCTATGGGCAATGAAGTGCTGCGGCCCTTGAACGACTACATCGATGTGGCTTGTTTTGCCCGTCCGGAAGGAGATGCGGAGTATGGAAAGAAGCTGTTCTACGAAAGGCGGAAAGTATCAAAGAAGCAGAATATGATTCGATTCAAAACCAAAGAGAATCCCTATTTGGTGGGCATAGATCCGTATCATTTTCTAGTGGATCGGAATCCGGAGGACAACACCCTGCGCGTGTCGGAGCAATAGGTAGATAGGTTCGTCAGCGGAAGACTTGGCTTCCGCAAAGAGCTATTGGACCATAATCTTTCTGTTTTCCACAACCGTGCTTTGCGGACTTATCAACTGCAAAAAATAAAGTCCATTGCCAGTCCAGGTGGACAAATCCAGAGTTGCAGTGGGTTGGTTTATTGGAGTGGAATAAACTACTTGACCTAAAGAGTTTTCTATGCGCATGGTGTAGCCCGCTAGGAGAGCATAATTCCCATAATCAATGGTTAGATGCGTATTGGCCGGATTTGGAAACGCTTTAATGGTGTTGATGGTGTTGGGCTGCCCAGCACCGGTTAGCATGGCGTTTATGATCAACGTATCGGTTACGGCGATGTTGGTAATTATAGTATCGGTGCAATAGTTGGCTGCAAAAACATACTGCAAATAGCGATGAACAACGCTGTCGCATCCCCCGAACAGAGTTGTCAGGCTATCGATTTGTTCAAGGTACGTGCGATGTGAAATGGCTTGAAACGAAGGGTCGGATACCATTATCGTTTGGGTCTGATTTACCGTGGTATCGCTGCATGGACTGCATGTATATCGGTAACACAGATTGGTTGTGGTGCTGGAGTTGATGTGACCTCCAAAAAGATACATTTCGTTGTTTATGGTTTGTGCCTGCATGGCCGACCTGCTAAAAGGCATGTTGGGCATGGTATTCCAGGCATTGGTGCCAAAGTCAAATACATAAAAACTATTCAATGGCGTCCAAGATGGAGCGGTTTGCGTACCTCCAAAAAAATACAGCTTATTGTCGTAAATGGTTGCAGCACCGTTGAACATATTTACGGGTAAAGCGGGTCGCATGGACCACGTATTGGTGCTCGGATTGTACTCTTCAAATAGATTGGTGGTTTGATAGCTTCCGTTGTATAAATAACCACCAATCAGGTATATTTTATTGTTGAATGCGATTAGGTTGGTATGCATTCGCGGCATAGATGGATTGGCTCGGGCAGTGTACGAGTTGGTTTGGGGATTGTATTCATAAAAGAATGTGTTCGTGTTTCCTGAGGTTCCTCCGATAACATATATTTTGTTGTTAAGAGATACAGCAAAGCAACCTGAGATGGCCGCTGGCACGTTAGCTTTTGTTGACCAGGTTCCGGTAGCAATGTTGTATGCCTCGTTTTTGTTGCTCCAAGAACCGGTGTACCCGCCTAAGCAGTAAATTACGCCGTTTACCTCTGCTGCTCCAAAATCGCCCCTCGGAGTTGGCATAGAAGCAATGGTAGCCCAGGCATTGGTGGTGGTGGAGTAGCGAAACGATTGGGTCATGGCTTGGTTGCCTATGCAGTACACATCGCTGCCATAGGCAACCGTTCTGAATCCACCGGCAGCAGGTGCGTTTGCAAGGGGTGTAAAAATTCCATTTGGACAAATTGGTTGTGCTTTTACCTGCGCAACGCAACCAATTAGAAATACTAGGGAGATAGAGGTGATTTTTTTTAGCATGATTTTTGAATCACTGTTTGAAATCGTTTTTAATACTTTGTTATTTGATCTTTTTCAGAAGAGACCTTTTTTCTTTAAAGGTTCTAATTTGGATTGGAAGAAAACTGCCTCCTCTCCTGCTCCTAGGCCTTTTAGTTTCATAATACCAAATTCCATTTTTTCTACAATCACGTTTTTGATAGCTTTTTCCGGTTTTGAGCTGGCAAGGCTTGCGAGATAGCTTAATTGCTCCAATAGCTCCTCTTTTTCACTCGACATTTTCAAGTTCGCCAAATCGTTTATTTTATTCTCTTTACTCAGTTCCTCTTCATCGGCTTTAGCTGCTTGGGTGGTCAACATGTTTAAGCTATCGTTCATGGTTTTCCCCAAGAAATGACCCAATCCGGGCGCTTTGTTTGGGATGGTGCTTGAACCTATTTCTGAAGCATTTGCACCTTTTGGCAAGGAATCGCTCTTACCCGGTTGTTTATCAATACTATCGAACGATGGGCCTTTAGCACCATTCTTTGATTCATTAGCAGAGTTTTCACATGCTTTGGAACAATATTTTTTTCCAAGGTTAGATAAACCCATGGATGCGCCACTTAAAAATTTTGCACCGGCGCTTTTTTCGAAATGGCGACCACACCATGCACATTTGAATGTATCAGACATTTTAAAGCATTATTTTTTTCCTACTCATAAGGCTTTTCGGATAGCGCCCCGTTTCTTATGGTGGTTTCTGGTCTCCACTCTTATTTGGCAATTTCTTCAACAGTAGGTTTAAAGCGCTCTATTGTTAGTGTTTTTTACCCCAAAAATGTTTTTTTATGTGGTGTAACAATTCTTATATGTATTACCCTATCTCTTGAGTACTTGCTGTAAGTCAAAAAAATTAGCGTAAGCACTTATATTCTAATTAGTGAGAGAAGAAAGTGCTTTTGTTGTTTGTAGATATGTAAACCTTTTGTCCATTTACCATTTTGTAAGCTCCTTTCTGATCACGTAGGACACCCTTCTCACTTTTCCCTTTCACAACGGTTCCAGCCGCGGCAGCTCCAAGTGCTTGACAGCTTTTGGAATCTTGCCAAATATCCTGAAGTGCCTCCTCTTTCGAAGTGAAGGGTTTTTCTTTCTCTTCACCCCGGATGTTGTAGTTATACCATATACCATCGCGCTTAACTAGATTACTTTCTATTCCATCAGCAAAGGTGAATTTGATGATCTCACTGTTTGGGTGGGTTTTTTTGTCGAGAAAATTCTTCTTGGTCACTTCTTCCTTGATGACTTTTGGGTGACGTTTCTGCGCATATACTATATCATATATCGATAATACAAGAGCGATGACAAGAGTCAGTTTTGTTTTCATGGGTCACTTTTCTAACAATGCAAAAGACTTTTTTAATTTTCTAGCCTCCTACATTCATTTCGTTCAAATTCAATTTACCTGTTTCGTGAGGCTTTGAGAAAGGGTTCACTTCATTCATTCCATTCAATTCATTCATTTCGTCCTAAAAACTTGGGTAAAGCAAACGGCATTCTATTTTTGCCCATATGACGAACGCGCCAAACCATTTTGCCCTCCCGAGCCCCATACGGGCCGAGGTAGAGAAAAAATACGGTCAGCCTGTCCGTTATCCCAAAGATTGCATAGCCCTATCGGAGGCCATCTTTACCGATTGTCGCCGCCGCATCAGCGAATCTACCTTGAAACGCATGATGGGCTTTGTAAGGGGCATAAAGGCACCCAGGCGATACACGCTCGACATCATTGCCCATTATTTGGGCTTTTCAGACTACGTGGAACTGGAGGTTGCCCTATGCGTTGTGGGCGATTCCGAATACCGAATTCCCACACAGATCTTAGCCCATGACTTGTCTGCGGGTACGCTCATTTGCTTTTGCTACGACCCCAATCGGCAATTGATTGTAAAGTATTTGGGCGACTTACAATTTGAGGTTTGCGAATCGCACAACTCCAGCCTAAAATCCGGCGATTCTTTTAAGGCTGTTCAATTTGTTGAGAATTTCCCGCTATATTTAACCGAGGTTATCCGCGACCAATCCTCGCTGGGGCCTTTTACTGCCGGTAAGTCCGGTGGTATTAAAAACCTTCGGTTTCTTCAGCATGCCTGGTCAGACCCATCATGAAACATCCGGCTTTGAATCGCCCGATCCGTTTCTTTTTGCCTATGCGAAGGGGTATGCAGAGCAGGTGCATTCAGATAATGGTGCCTTCATACTGGAGCGTTATCTCCACCACCAACGTTGGGTATTAAAGAAACGTTTATCGGATAGTCACGCTCAAAATCCATTGTGGCAGCAAGCCCTTAGGCGGGAATTCGAATACGGATTTCGCTTCTCTCATAAAGGATTACCTCAGTATTTTCATTTCGAAGATCATGATGCGCGCAACCTGTTTTTGGTGCGGGAATGGGTAGATGGGCAAAGTTTAAACGAATGGGCTGCCGCATCAAGAACCGTAAAGGATAAGTTGGCCGTTCTTCTTCAATTGGCCGACGCGCTCGGGTATCTGCACAGCCACCAGGTGATCCATCGCGACTTAAGTCCTACAAATGTTCTGATTTGCCGTGGGCAGTTGTTGGTTAAACTCATCGATACCGGGTTTGCTGCCCACGAAACTGAGGAGGTTCTGGGCGGAGGCACTCCCGGGTTTGCTGCTCCCGAGCAGCTTCAAGGCGCTGCACCATCCCCGCTCCACGATGTATACGCATTTGGAAAATTAATGGCCTTGCTTTTTCCTTTTGGGAGTGCCGGTCCGAGGGGCATGCACGCGCTCATAGAAGCGTGCACCTGTAGCAACCCCGGCGATAGGCCCCAAGGATTGGAAGAGGTAAGCAAGCAGCTTGCTCAGATGGGCGAAAGCTCCCCCCGGGGTTTGCGTCTCATTGCCCTTCTTTTGCTCTCCGTTTTGGTTTGGGCTTGGTTTTATTATCCCGCTACCAAAAAACCCGGTTCGGCTTCGAAAAAATATCTCCTCAATGAAAACCCGGCTGAGCGTAGGATGGAAATAGCCAATAAAACAAAATCCACTGCGTTACCTAAATGGAGTGCTCCATTAACGATATCAAATGAAAATGTCCTGTTCGTATCCAAAGAAGATTCGATTTTCGTGGATAGTCTGGTGGGTGCACATTTGATTACCATGCGCGCTTCGATTGATTCTACGAGTGATTTGCCAAAGGCAACACGACTGAGAATCTTATTGCCCAAACACAACATGCTTTCTCAGACCACTCTTCTTGAATTTGACGGATGGCAGGCAAAACAAAAGGCAAAAGGAAGGCTAACATTTGCATCAAACCGGTACTTCAGCGCACGCTTTGCCAGAACCAGCCAAGAAATAATGAAGTCGATTCTGAAGTAGTGGTTCAGTTTATCACCATGTTTTTTCTCTTCTGACTTAAGGGGTTCTGGTCTTCCAAAGGAAAGAAACTACCGTTTTTCAGACAGATGTTTCCTTTGATTTAGGTGGAGATTACACGGCTACGCATTCAAAAATACGTTGCACCGAAGTCACCCGTTTGGGTACGTTGAAAAATGAAACTAAGCTTCAATAATGGATCAAGGATTTGCCCTCCTGCCGAAAAGATAAAAGCGTTGTTTCATACATCTTTAGATTTTATTCACCACAAGTTTTTCGGAGTGCAACCGTGCGCCGTTTTGTGCAACGCGTAAGAAATAAATTCCATTCGGCAAGGTGTGCACAGGCAAATCAACAGCATTGCCCGAGGTGTTGTTTCGCCTCCATACCAACTCGCCAATGCAGTTGTAGAGGGTAAGCTCAGCCTGGTTTAGAGGTTCTGAAAATGCGATGTGGGCAACATCGCTTATGGGGTTGGGATATACGGTGAACGCTTGGTTTTCGTTGAGTGCTTGGTTTCCGGTAAACAGCGCGCAATTGAGGTGAACCGAAACGCTGTTTGCGTTGGTGTTGGCCGAAACCAAATCTACTCTTCCGTCTTCATTCGCATCAACAGCGGCAAGGGTAATGGGATTTGATAGGACGTTGAGTGTTTGCAGTCCGGAAAATGCTCCTGCTCCGTTTCCGATCAGTATGGATAGGGTAGTGGTGCCATAGTTGGCCGAGGCTAGATCGAGATACCCATCGCCGTTGAAATCGGAGGTGATGACGGCCTGAGGTCCTGTGCCTACCGTATGGTTCACAAATGGTAAAAATCCGCCGGTACCGTTGTTGATGAGCACCGAGAGAGCATTGTTCATCGTGGTTGTGGTTACCAGATCCAAGCGGTTGTCTCCATTAAAATCTCCGGCTGCAATAGACGATGGAACGCTTCCAACCTCATAATTGATGCATGGAGCAAACCCACCCTGTCCGTTGCCCATCAGCACGGAAACGTTTCCACTGCTGAGGTTGTTTACGGCAATATCGGTATGGTTATCGCCATTTAGATCGGCAACCACTATGGATTCCGGCGATGTTCCTACTAGAAAATTTACCGCAGCGGTGAAACCACCTTGTCCATTACCTATTAAAATAGAAACGTTGTTGGATGAAAAATTGGCGGTAGCCAAATCTACTTTTCCATCTGCGTTGAAATCGCCTGATGCAACCATGTGAGGAGCTGAACCAACATTGAACGAAGTGGTGCTGCCAAATCCACCCGCTCCGTCACCGAGGCGAACGGCAACCAATCCAAAGTTTTGAATGGAAACAGCCAGGTCCAGGTGATTGTCGCTGTTGAAGTCTGCGGTGGTTACCGACGATGGGTCACCACTGAACGAAACAAGTTGTGGTGCGGAAAAGGTTCCGAACCCATCCCCAGCCAGAAGCGCAATGCTTCCTTGGGAGGCATAATTGGCTACGATTAAATCCGTTTTGCCGTCGGTGTTGAAATCACCGGAGCGAATGCACCATGGTGCAGTGCCGGAGGGAAAAAGTTGT
This sequence comes from Flavobacteriales bacterium, assembly GCA_040374085.1. GTDB lineage: Bacteria > Bacteroidota > Bacteroidia > UBA4408 > UBA4408 > JBEIVB01. The sequence goes on from JBEIVB010000004.1 coordinate 22,378, forward strand.
TGCGGTGAAAAGCAAGGCTGGGCTTCAGTTTGCGAAATCCACAAGGCAAGGAAGAGGAAGGTAAAACGTTGTTTCATAAGAATGTCAAATGGTCAGCAGCGTGCTTGGTTTGGTTGAAGTTGGTAATCTATACGCATCGAAACGCTAGGCAATCCTGTTTTGCCGATCCGCTTTTCAAGAAGTGTGCCAAATGGTTTTGGATCTATGCGAACCCAAGTTTCCAGTCGGCAGCTCTTTGCTCTACTCTATTTTTTTCCTGCAGGTGCCCTTACTTTCCGCTCGCCCGAAACAGCACTTCTTTCTCTGCCTTGGTTAGGCTCTCGTAGCCACTCTTGGATATCTTATCTAATATGGCATCCACTTCGTTTTGGTCTACGCGCCGGTTGCTTGTTGCTTTTTGCTTGCTGCTGCTTTTCGATTTTGGTTTTCCGCTGAACAGGTTTTGAACTAACGCTTCTATGCGCATCCACCAGCCCAATGGCTCGTGTCCGTTTTTCAGACGCCACGCATACCAGGCACCAAAGCCGGCGCCACCAAGATGGGCCAGATGTCCGCCCGCGTTTCCATCGGGTATGGCCACCAAGTCGAGCAGCACCAACAAAAGGGCAAGGTAGCGAAGCTGAATCTCCCAAATGCCGAACAAGCGGACCCTGTAAGTGGGGGTATAAACTGCAATGGCCGAAACAATGCCCAGCACAGAAGCCGATGCTCCCATGGCAAAGGCCTGATCTCTAACCGAGGAAAATATAGGAAAAACCTGATAGCAAAAAGAAAAGAACAAGGCTCCAACTATTCCGGAGAAAAGATAAAGGCGCAACATGCGCTTTTCTCCCAAGAGTCCAGAGAACAATACGCCTCCGAAATACAACATAAACATATTACCCAAAAGATGCCACAATCCGGCGTGCAGGAATTGGTAGGTGACCACTCCCCAGGGGAGGTAAAGCAATTCGGTGGGCGAGGCGTATGCAACCAAAAACTTGGTGAGCACATCGTCAATACCCACCGGTAGGGCAAACAAAAACGAAAGCAGGTGCAGGATGCTGAAGGCAAGGAAAATGCCGATGTTGATGAGTACCAGCCTGCTTAGGATGGGTGCTTGAGCCATCCAGATGCGCAAATCTCTTTTCATAATTTTTTAGGAATAATCATCGAAGAAGCGGGAGGGGCGTCTTCGCCAAATGAGAATGAGGATGATGCCGGCCAACATGCCCCCCAAGTGTGCGAAGTGCGCTACATTATCGCCGCTTTGGTTGGCAATGCCCGAGAAAAGCTCAATAAGTCCGTAGATGATGACAAAATACTTTGCTTTTATAGGTAGGGCAAAATAAACGTACACATATTGGTTCGGAAAGAGCATGCCAAATGCCAGAAGAAGCCCAAAAACACCACCCGAGGCCCCAACCACCAATTGTTTTGACAAGATCATGTCTTTGATTTCGGGCAAAAATCCTTTTGCCATGTTGATGCCGGCCCGCACATCGATGGCGGTGGTGGAGTTGTAGGCGTTGATAAACGATTCCAACCGAATGCTTTGTGATTCATCCAGTCCGGATGTCATGGCAACGTTCACCAGATTTTGTAGTTTAATCTCAGAGGGAGCTGCATAGAAAGAATCGAAGATGCTGTTGAGTTCGGCTGCCTGGAAATAAAATACGCCGTAATGGGCAATGGCTGCACCAATGCCGCAAATGAGGTAGTAGGTTAAAAACCTGCGTGGCCCCCAGTAGTTTTCTATGGCCGATCCAAACATCCACAAGGCCAACATATTAAATAGTATATGTTGTAGGCTGCCATGCAGAAACATGTAGGTAATGAACTGATAGGGCCTAAATGCGCTCGAGCTCCAATAGTGAAGGCCAAGCATGTTGTTTAGGTCTATGCCGAACGAGGATTGCAGCACCAAGGTGCCCACAAAAAACAAGAAGTTGATGATGAGCAGATTTTTGGTAACCTCAGGCATGAGGTTGAACCCGCCGGGACGATAGTATTGACTCATGATGAGGTTTTCCGAAAGAGTTTTTCCAGGTCAGCACCCGAAAGTGTAACCAATACGGGTTTCCCGGAGGGAGATTGATAAGGCATTTCGCATTGGAAGAGGTCGGCCAGCAGGCGTTCCATCTCTTCTTGGCTGAGACGTTTTCCAGGTTTCAGGGCTAGGTTGCGTGCCATGGCTCTTGCCAGCACCACGTTTTTGGTGAGGCGTGGGTCTTGGCGGCTTTGGCGATACGCATCCAGCACCTGTTCGAGCACGGCTTGCGCCTCCGATTCTTGTACCAGGGGTGGAATGCCATTGAGCGCGAGGGTTGTGGGTCCAAACGGTTCCAAACGGAAACCAAGGTTAAACAGTTCCTCTTGCATCTCTTTCCACCACTCCATCTGTTCTGTGTTGAGGGCGATGGTGGACGGAAACAAGAGCTGCTGAGAGCTCCCCATTTGTCTTCCAAGCTGATCCATAAAACGTTCAAAGAGGACCCGCTCATGGGCTTGGGTTTGATCCACTACCACAAGGCCGCGCTTCAGGCGGGTAACTACAAATTGGGGCAGCACATGCAAGAGAGGTTGAGGCTCTTCCTGAGAAGCTGTTTCATCAGCACCCGACAACAAGGGCATGGCTCCCTGTGCGGAGTCTGTATCGGATGGGGTGTACAGGGTTTGCCAGTTATCCTGGTTGTGTCTTTGCCTTAAATCCAGCTGCTGAGCATCGCGCTCAAACGGGTTGAAGTTTGGGTTTACCCGAATGCGGGGCGCATCGGGCAGGGGGCTGCCGGGTTTAGGTGTTGGCAAAAATGCAAGCTGTGGGTCTTGTTCAAAATCGAGGCTCGGAGTAATGTTGTGTTGCCCCAGTCCTTTCCGAACCGCCGCACGCAGAAAGGCATACACGGCTTTCTCATCCTGAAACTTCACCTCCGTTTTGGTGGGATGGATGTTCACATCCACTTGGGACGGATCCACCTCCAGAAAAATGACATACCCGGCTATTTGATCGGCCGCTACCAGATTTTCCAATGCACCCTGCACGGCGTGATGCAGATACGGGCTTTTGATGTATCGGTTGTTAACGAAGAAGTACTGCTCACCTCTGCTTTTGCGGGCATACTCGGGTTTTACCACATAGCCTGTGATGCGCACTATGGTGGTGGTTTCCTCTATGGGCACCAAACGCTCTTGATACGGGGCGCCAAACAGCCCCACAATGCGCTGTTTTAAGTTACCTGCGGGTAGGTTGGCAGTTTCGGCATCGCCGGTCCAGGAACTGAATGCCACCTCCGGATGGGCCAATGCCACACGGGTAAACTCTTCGGCTATGTGACCTTGCTCAACGGCGTTGGATTTCAAAAAGTTACGGCGTGCCGGTACGTTATAAAATAAGTTTCGTACCATAAAATTACTGCCGGTAGGGCACGCATCGGGCTCTTGCTTCTCCACTTGAGAGGCCGCCACCGCCAAGCGGGTTCCTACAGAATCTTCCTGCTTGCGCGTGCGAAGTTCTACCTGGGCTATGGCGGCAATAGAGGCAAGGGCCTCACCGCGAAATCCTTTGGTGTGTAAGGCAAAAAGATCGTCGGCTGTACGCAGTTTGCTGGTGGCGTGGCGCTCAAAGGCCATGCGCGCATCGGTGCTGCTCATGCCGTTGCCGTTATCCAATACTTGTATTAAGGTTTTGCCTGCATCCTGAACCTTAAGGGTTATGCGGGTAGCGCCGGCGTCAACGGCATTCTCGAGCAGCTCCTTAACGGCAGATGCAGGCCGCTGAATCACTTCTCCGGCAGCTATCTGGTTGGCCACCGCATCGGGTAAAAGATGAATGATATCGGGCATGATGCAAAACAACAAAGGTAGGCATTTCGCCTGCGGCCTTTAGTTGGCGTAGACGATTGAGACGCCAAGATGTGCGCCTAAAAATGTACACTCAATCCATTTTTTTACAACCAACCTCCGCGTCCTCGCCTTTTCCCGCCCAACCCAAGGGCACCCAATAGGCCTCTGGCAATCTCCTTCACCAATACTTTGGTTATGGGGTTAGAGGTTACCTGTTCCACCAAGGATGGGGCCGGTTTGAAAGAAGCGGTTTTGGGTGGAGGAGGAGCCTCTTCTTCGGTCCGAAGTTTCTGACTTAGGCGCTCGTATGCACTCTCCCGGTCAAAGGGTTGGGCGTATTTCTCTCTCAGGTTGGAGCGGCTCAGGTTGGCCTCCAGTTCCTGGGCAGATATTACGTCCATGCGGCTTTGTGGTGGGGCCAGCAGGGTATGCACCAAGGGCGTAGGCACTCCCCGCTCATTTAATGCCGTTACCAAAGCCTCGCCGGTTCCAAGGGCGGTTAGCAATTCATCGGTCTTATAAAATTCCGATTCCGGATAGTTTTCTGCTGCCAGTTTGATGGCTTTTCGGTCTGCCGCAGTAAAGGCTCGTAAGGCATGCTGCACCTTTAACCCGAGTTGACTGAGGATGGATGCCGGTACATCGGTTGGGAGCTGGGTGCAGAAGAACACACCCACGCCTTTCGACCGAACCAGCTTCATGATGGTTTCGAGCTGGCTCAGCAAGGCATCCGAGGCCTCTTTGAACATGAGGTGCGCTTCATCGAAGATGAGCACCAGCTTGGGTCGGTCTGCATCTCCTACTTCCGGAAAGGTAGCGTACACCTCGGCGAGCAGCTGCAAGAGGAAGGTGGCAAAGAGCTTGGGACGATCTTGCATGTCGTTGAGCCTTACCACGTTGATGATGCCCCTGCCGTCTTCCCCAATGCGGCAGAGGTCTTCGACTTCGAAGCTGGGTTCGCCAAAAAAATGCTCGGCACCCTGAGCCTCCAGCTCCACCACTTTGCGCAAGATGGCAGAGGAGGTAGCAGGGGCAATTCGCCCATAGTCCGCCTCTATCTCTTGCTTACCTTCATTGGTGAGATGTTGTAATACTTTTTTTAAATCTTTCAAATCCACCAAAGGAAGTTGTCGATCGTCGCAGTATTTGAATACGATGGCCAAGACCCCGGCTTGCGTATCGTTTACCCCCAGCATGCGCGAAAAGAGCACGGGGCCAAATTCGCTTACGGTTGCCCGCAAGGGTATTCCGCTGCTGCCGCTCAGGCTGAGGAATTCCACCGGAAAGGCTTTGGGTGCCCAGCCGATGCCCATTTGCTGCACACGCTCCTGAACTTTTGGGTGCGCAAGGCCCGGTTGCGAGATGCCGCTTACATCGCCTTTTATATCCATCATAAGCACGCCTATGCCCTGTTCCGAAAGCGATTCGGCCAAGCGTTGCAGGGTTTTTGTTTTACCCGTTCCGGTAGCGCCGGCAATGAGTCCATGCCGGTTGAGCATGGCCAAGGGCACCCGCACCGTTACCTGGGGCAATGCCTCGCCCTCGTGCAGTGCTGTGCCCAGCAGTATCGACGACTCGGGCGAAAAGGCATAGCCGGCTTGAAGTTGATGTTGGATCGAAGGCGTAGTAGACATATATACAAGGTTATGAAGCAGAAAGATGGGTTTGCCGAGTATCCAAGGCATCGCGCAGGCCGTTGCCGACGAAGAGGAAAGCCAACACAAGCAACATTATGGCTGCTCCCGGAAGCACCGCCAGAAAAGCAGCATCGAGGGTGATGTAGCCATAGTGGTCTTTGATCATGCCGCCCCAGGTGGGCATGGGCGCCTGGGCCCCAATGCCGAGAAAGCTGAGTCCGGCTTCGAGCAGAATGGCGTTGGCAAAGTTGGCAGATGCCATCACCACTACAGGGCCCATGGCGTTGGGTAGGATGTGCCGAAACATGATGCGCGCATGACCAAAACCCAACACCCGCGCCGCTTGCACAAACTCCTGCTCTCGGAAACTGAGGTACTGACCCCGAACGAGACGAGCCACCTCAACCCACATGGAGCAACCTACGGCAACAAAAACCTGCCAAAAACCTTTTCCTAATAATAAGGTTATGCTGATGACTAAAAGGAGTGTGGGAATGGCCCATACCACCTGAAACAACCAGCTGATGCACGAATCCAGCCACCCTCTGAAGTATCCGGCAAGAGCCCCCAATACCACCCCAATAAGTAGGGAAAGAAACACCGCCACACTACCCACACTCAGCGATACCAGGGTCCCGGCCATGAGCCTACTCAAGAGGTCGCGCCCAAAGCGATCCGTTCCCAACCAGAAAGTACGCTTCACCAGGTGACGTTGCATCCAACGGGTGCGTCCTTCAGCACTTTGGGCTTCGGGCCAGGTGCGCCATGCATAGGCCAGCCGCTCTTCTCCGCTCCTGCCAAGGCGAGCGTACACCACCAAGCTGTCTGCATTGGACTCGAAACGACTCAGCGCTTCTGCGCGCCCCACCCCATCCTCTCCGCCAAAAGCAAGATTCGACCACCATTGACCTCCGGTAGGTGCAGCCTCCGGAAAAAACAGCCAGCACGAAAAGCCAGGGTGCTGACGGGCAATTGGCAAGCACATGAGGTTGGCATGGCGGGTAGTGTCGGGGCGGATGTTGGCTCCCAATAGTCCAATTGCTGCACACAACACCACCAACCCCAAACCGATCGCAGCCAGTTTGTTGCGCACGAAGCGTGCTGTCCAACGGTGGTTTTGATGCGCGTTCACTCCGATGTTTTTAAAACAAATCTATGATATCCTGACCAGGTTCCAGCCAATGCGCAGAAATTCCCGCAGCTCGCGCGCCTTCCAAATGCTGAACCGAATCGTCGATGAACAAGGACTCCTCTTTTACCAATGCATGGTCGGTTAAAACCCGTTCAAACACTTCCATGTCGGGCTTGCGCAGTCCTACTTCATGGCTGAGGTAAACGGCATCAAAGAGATCGGTGAATTTTTTCCAGCCGTATTGCCGGTCTATTTGCTCCGAGAAGGCTTTCTGATGAATGGAGTTGGTGTTGCTGAGCAGAAACAAGCGATGCTTCGTTTTTAACCGCTCCAACAATCGGTATCGTTCTTCTGGAACGTCAAGCAGCATAATGTTCCATGCCTCTATGATTTGCGCATCGCTTAGGTGCTGGAGTCCGGACGATGCTCGGATTGCATCTGCAAATTCGGATTCGCTTACCCTGCCGATTTCCAAATCATCAAACAAAGGTGTTTGCGCTTGCTGGCTAAACCATCTGGAAAAATCGGGTATACCCAAACGCTCAAATGCTTCAGCGGTTGCCTGATAGCGGATGTTGATCAACACTCCTCCAAAATCAAGAATCAGGTTTGAATAACTGCCGAAATGCATGGACTAAAGGTATGTTGCTTTCTACGTTGAACGTTTAAAGACTTTTCGGCCTTTTGCAGCGTTGGCCCATTTGACGCTGTGGTACCTGAGATAAAAACAAAAGGGCAAAAAAAAGCCCCGGTGATGACACCGGGGCTGAATGACTTAGGGGAAATTATGCGAGTTTTACGTTTACTGCATTCAATCCTTTTTTTCCTTCTTTCACATCGAAAGACACGTTATTGTCTTCCTTAATCTGGTCAACCAGACCGGTGATGTGAACGAAGATTTCGTTACCGGTTTCATCATCTACGATGAAGCCGAAGCCTTTGGTAACGTTGAAAAATTTTACTTTACCGGTTTTCATTAATGGTGTTGGGTTAATGGTGAATGTTTCAAAAGTAGTCTTTATTCTGTTCGAATACTTCGAAATGCCAAATATTTTTGTAGAATTTCAAAGATGAACGTCCAATTTTTGACGACATGAAGGTCAATTTAAACACCAAATGAAGGGTTTTGGTGATGAGCGGCCTTTACGCAATGGTCCAAGTGCTGTTGCCACGGATCAAGGAATCGAGGGACGGAGCGTTGCCACCAGCTTTGGTTTTTGCCTGAGCAAGTTGAGCCTCAAGGGCATCTTCATAACAGGTCTGCGATGTTTGATGAAACACTCCAAACGGCCTAGGTAAGGCATCTGAGGCAGTGGGATCGTCGAAGAAACGTGCCAATAGGTGCGCTTTTGCTCCATCGGAAGGATCGTGAATCCAAAGACCACTGTGATGTTCAGCCTCAGACCATGACATCACCTTAGGCTTATGGCCATCGAGTACCAGGGCGTATTCTTGTTCGTTTCCGAACCGCAAAGGCTTGCCTGGATCCAAAAACAAGGTATGTGCTTTTTTCGTGCCCTTTTCCGTGAAAACCTCAAATGCTCCATCGTTGAACACATTGCAGTTTTGGTAGATTTCCACCAAGGCACTGCCCTTGTGCTCATGGGCACGGCGGAGGATGTCGCGCAGGTGACCCGGATCGCGGTCCATGCTGCGGGCCACAAAGGTGGCGTTTGCACCCAAGGCCAGTGCCAAGGGGTTGAAGGGGTGGTCGATAACCCCCATAGGCGACGATTTGGTGATTTGTCCTTCTACCGATGTGGGAGAGTACTGCCCTTTGGTGAGTCCATAGATTTCATTGTTGAACAGCAGGATGGTAACGTCCACGTTGCGACGCAAGAGGTGGATGAGGTGGTTTCCGCCTATGGAAAGGGCATCGCCATCGCCGGTAACAATCCACACGCTGAGTTCGGGCCGGGTGGCTTTTAGGCCGGTGGCAATGGCTGTGGCACGCCCGTGGATGCTGTGCATGCCGTAGGTTTCCATGTAATATGGAAAGCGGCTCGAACAGCCAATGCCGGAGATGAACACGATGTTTTCGCGCGCAAGGCCGAGATCCGGCATAACGCTTTGAACCTGTTTTAGGATGGAATAATCGCCGCAACCCGGACACCACCGAACTTCCTGATCGGTTACAAAGTCTTTGGGGCTGAGGGCGGTTGGAGTGGAGCTCATAATGGGTTGCTTGATGTTAAGAAAAGCTGGGCGAGGTAAAACATCCCTATGGTACAAAGGTTCTCAACCTCCACGTTGAACGGTTTTCATGAGGGATCCGTCTTCGTGGTAAAAGTTCCATGGACCTACCGCGCTGTCTTGGCGATAGTTGCCTTCGTAGCGGCTTCGGCCGCTGGGGTAGTACACCACCGAGCGTCCCTCTCGTTTTCCTAAGTGGTAGTCGCAACGAGATTGTATGGTTCCTGTGGCGTAATAAAAAAGCCAAACCCCTTCGCGCTGGCCCTTTACCAACTCGCCCTGCATCTGTATGCGGCCATTGGGATAGTGGTCAGAATACAATCCGGTATAGCTGGCCAGGGTATCGACAGGAGGTTTTTTTGGGTCGGGATCCTTTTTTCTCGGGGAACATGCCACCAGGGTGGATCCAATGAAAATTAGGGCGATGGTGGTACGCATCATTTGGTTCGTTCGGTGGTATATACAACCAGTTCGCGCAAGGAATCGCGTGCCGGACAAGGATTAAAGTGTTGCAGTATTTCCAGCGCCTCGGCGCGGTATTGCAACATGCGTTGGGTGGCGTATTCAATGCCGCCGTAATGGGTAACCAATGCCATTACTTCATCCACCGCGCTGGGGTCGTTGTGGTTGTGTTGCACGGTGCGGATCATGTCTCTGCGCTCCCGGTCTGTGGCCTTTTGCAGGGCAAAGATCAAGGGCAGGGTCATTTTTTTCTCTTTGATGTCGTTGCCGGTAGGCTTGCCCACATCGCCGGTGCCGTAATCGAAGAGGTCGTCTTTAAGTTGAAACGCAATGCCGGTGAGTTCTCCAAACCGGCGCATCTGTTCTACTTGCTCGGTTGAGGCACCGGTGCTGAAGGCCCCGCATGCGCAGCAACTGGCAATGAGACTGGCCGTTTTCTGGCGGATGATATCGAAGTACACCGGTTCGCGTATGTCGAGCCTGCGGGCTTTCTCCATTTGCAGCAGCTCGCCTTCGCTCATCTCCCGCACGGCGTTGGATACGATGCGCAACAGTCCATGCTCTTCATGATCTACCGAGAGCAACAATCCTTGCGACAACAGGTAATCGCCTACCAACACCGCAATCTTATTTTTCCAAAGGGCGTTTACCGAAAAGAACCCGCGCCTCTCCATGCTGTCGTCCACCACATCGTCGTGTACCAGGGTGGCGGTGTGCAGCAATTCTATGAGGGAGGCCGCTCGATAAGTGCTTTCGGTTGTTCCGCCAAGCAACTCGGCAGAGAGGAACACAAACATGGGACGCATCTGCTTGCCCTTGCGCCGCACAATGTATTGGGTGATTTTATCCAGCAGGGGAACCTGGCTGCGCATGGAGGCTTTGAACTTCTCCTCGAAGATGCCCATCTGTGTTTGGATGGGTTGCTGAATGCGGTCTAAGGGACTTGAAGCCATGGTTTGGGGCTACAAACTTCCGAAAAAATACGCCTTACCCCAGAATAAAAACAAATCGGCCCCCTGATTTCAGGAGGCCGAAGATTGTTGATCGAAACTAGAATTAATTACAGGTTGCAGTGGTACCTTCAAATGCTGCCTCAATTTGTTGGGCAGCCTCAAATGCATCGCGCTCTGAAGATGAAGTGCTGCAAAACTCTTCCGTTACCTGAGTATCTCCGGGAGGAGTGTAGGAGCAGGTTACGCACTTTTTGCAGGAAGAAAATACGGAGCATACCATTAGAGCTGCACCAAACAGAATGGTTACTTTTTTCATGGGTTTGTTTGTTTGTTTAAGGTTTTAATGAATTCGACGAATGGCAATTATTGGAACATGAATGCCAAAAAAAATGACAAACACTGTGTGTCGTTCCCCACTAGGATGGTCGGATGCTGATTATTCGCAGGTTGCGGTGGTTCCGGCAAATGAGGCAGCAATCTCTTGGCCAGCTTTGAATGCATCGCGCTCTGTTGAAGAGGTACTGCAGTATTCCTCAGATACTTTGGCCTCGCCAGGAGGAGTATAGGAACAGGTAACACACTTCTTGCAAGAAGTAAATGACATTCCGGCTACTAAGGCCGCTGCAAAAAAAAGGACACTTTTTTTCATGAGTTAAGGGTTGATGGTTTGTTGTGCGGTAAATATAATGCTCAAAAATGAAAGTGGTAAGAGCGTTTAGATGAATTGCGTTCAGAATCTTACTGTTTTTATCTAGCCGGATTCGAACGATTCAGGGCTTGTCGCAACGCAGTGGTGCTGAAGCTATGGTAGTTGAAGTCTGCTACTACCACACCCTGGTGCACCACGCAAATTCTGGGCGATCCGCTCTTGAGACGGGTAAAGAAGCTGTTGAAGTCGTATACCCGGTAGGGCATGTTTATGTGTGCATCCTCTAAAAAGGCTGGAATTTGCCGGGCCTCTCCCAAGAAAAACCCAAGCATTTGGGGCAATGGAGATTCTTTTTGCATCACCCCTAAGGCAAGAGCCAGTTCTTGGCAGTGGGAGCAGTTGGGGTTGAAAAACACCGCCAAGTAGGTTCCATTTTTCCAATTTATGGGTTTTGATGCCCCAGAAAACACGGTCTCGGATAGGAAAAGGGTTTCACCGTTTGCGCCGGGTTTTCCCGGTGCAGTTGGGGTTTGGTTTAAAGGACCTGCCAACAGTACCGCAGAAACTGCCGCAGGAAGCAAAGCCAGCGTTATCCAGGGCAGACTCCACGCATAACGCGGACTTTTCATCCATAATACAAGAACAATAAAACTCAATCCTATGTTTTTTAATATCGATTGCAGAGGGGTCATAGAGAACCAGTTGCCAAAACAACCGCAGTTGCCGCTGTTTCCGTGTTTGGCAATGGTAATAACCAGGTGCGCGGTAAACAGAGTCAGCAAGAAACCGGTAGCGGGTAGCACCCAGCGGTGGATGCGGTGGTTCACCAGCAGGGCCGTTCCCAGCCAGAACTCAAGCACTATGGCAGCTCGGGCCACGAGCGGTGCGGAAGAATAGGTGGCCACACCGGCAAATACCAGATTCAATTCAAACAGGGCTATGGGGAAGAGCTTGGAAACCGCAGATAGAATAAACACGCATCCCAACACCCATCGCAGGGCAATCCAGGAAATCTGAGCCAATCGGTTTTGCTGCATACTCGGCCAAAGGTAAACGCAATGTTCTGCACAACCGAAAAATCGGGTTACTTTGTGTCGTTGTTCAATTAAAAGACCGTTGGAACTTCACCAAGGATTTTCTGCTTTCGTAAAGTTGCGTCCTATTCCCGGCGCGGTGGTAACCATTGGCACCTTTGACGGGGTGCATTTGGGGCATCGTAAAATTTTGCAATGCATCCGATCGCACGCTCAGCAGCGTGGCGGACAAAGCGTGCTGGTAACCTTTGAACCTCATCCGCGCATGGTGTTGTTTCCCGACGACCACGGCTTGAAATTGCTCAGTACACCGGAAGAGAAGCAGGCCCGCCTGAAAGCAGAAGGGCTGGATCATTTGGTTGTGCTGCCCTTTACCCACGCCTTTTCTCGCATGACCGGGATGGAGTTTGTGCGCGAGGTTTTGGTGAACGGCTTAGGGGCTAAGCTCCTTGTTATAGGATACGACCACCATTTCGGACGCAACCGGGAGGGCAGCTTTGAGCAGCTTCAGGCATACGCCCCATCTTATGGATTTCAGGTTGAAGAGATTCCTGCTCAAGATGTAGATGCGGTGGCAGTTAGCTCCTCCAAGATCCGAGTTGCATTAGATGCAGGCGACGTGGATAATGCCCGGAAATTATTGGGTTATTATTATGGATTTTCCGGCACGGTTGTGCACGGCAAAGCCTTGGGTAGAACACTGGGTTTCCCAACCGCCAACCTGCAGGTGGGCAATCCTCACAAGTTGATTCCTGCGGCCGGTGTGTATGCCGTAAAAGCATTTTTGCGCAAGATGGAACTCAATGGGGTGATGCACATAGGTACTCCCGGAGAGACTCAGGCCTCGGGAGAAATTAGGCCCGAGGTGCATCTGTTCGATTTCTCCGATATGTGTTATGGCGAAACCATCCGCATTGAGTGCATTACCCGCCTGCGCGAAGACAGGCACTTCACATCAGAGAGCGCCTTGGTAATGCAAATGCAGATCGATGCGGAGCAGGCTAAGGTTTGCTTGGGTATGGAAGTATGAGCATGCGGTGTGTCTTGGTTCTTGCCTGTTTGTTTTCGGTTAGAGGACTTTCGAATGCAGGCCAAAAGCCGGAGCGACTGCAATATGCCGCTCTTCACCCTGCGGAGGTTCAAAGCCTCAGCCTAAGACGTCAGCGTCTGGTGCAGGTTCCTTCGGTGGTCTTTACAATGCACCGGTTAAAGCGCCTCGATCTTTCGCACAACAGACTCTCTGAGCTGCCCGATAGCCTTTTTATGCTCGATAGTTTGGAGGAACTGCTGGTGTGCGACAACCGTTTGGAGAATCTCAATCCCTCCATCTTTCGGTTGCGCCGATTGAAACGCCTCACCCTATGTCAGAACCGCTTGGCCTGGCTGCCGCGCGAGGTTGCGCAACTCGACAGCTTGAACCACCTCGATCTTTGGAACAATCAACTCTCCACTCTCCCCGATGCCCTAGCGCAGAGCTTAAGCCTGCGTTGGATCGATGTGAGGGGAAACCCAGTTTCCCTAGAGGTGCAAAAAATCTGGAATCATCGTTTGCCCAAGACGAAGGTGTTTTTTTCCAAAACCTGCAACTGCGGGGGGTAACGATTTATTGAAGCTTCGGATTGTTGCGGTGTCGCTCGGCATCGCGTCGGGTCTTTTTCTCCAAGTTGCGCCTCAGTGCCTCCTCCAAACTCACACCGGTCTGGTTGGCTAAGCAAATCAATACAAACAACACATCGGCCAGTTCATCTCCCAGGTCCTGTTCCGCATCCTCCGATTTTTTCGATTGGTCGCCGTATCGGCGGGCCATGATGCGGGCTACTTCGCCCACTTCCTCCGTGAGTATGGCCATGTTGGTTAGCTCGGAGAAATACCGAACTCCAAAGGTTCGTATCCATTCGTCAACTTGGCTTTGGGCTTCTGAAAGGGTCATGGCAGGAATGGGTTTAGGTGGGTTGCGGAACAGGCGGTTAAAGCACATGCAAAATGCCTTACATCCCTCACCCAGGTGCGCTTGGAATTGCCTATGGAAACGGTTCGGGCAACAATAATAATACTTTTGCCTCGTTGAACCTCCAATTCATGCGCGCCCTTTATTTCCTCCGTTTGCTCACGTGCTGCATTGCTTTGTTGCTGCTGAGCAATGCGTGTAGGCGAACCCCACTTTACAATACCGATGAAGGTGCACGTCTTCGATTTTCTTCAGACACGCTTTTGTTTGATACCGTGTTCACAACGGTGGGCTCAGCCACCCGAGTGCTAAAGGTGTACAACCCCACATCGAGTACGCTGCTGCTCTCCGAGATTCGGCTGGCCGGCGGAAATGCCTCAGCCTTCCGATTAAATATAGATGGACTTAAAGCACCCGTTGCAACCCGCGTTGAAATTGAACCCGGAGACAGTCTCTATGTTTTTGCGGCGGTTACGGTTCAGCCCAACAATGTAAACTCTCCATTGATTGTAGCCGACTCCATTCTGTTTACGCTCAACGGGCAAAGGCAACAGGTAAATTTGGTTGCCTGGGGGCAAGATGCGCATTACATACGCGGCACCAACCGGCTGGGCAATCTGCGCTACAAGATCGTTGCCGGAACCAATGCGGATACCTCTTGGTCGGCAGATAAGCCCATTGTGGTGTATGGCTATGCGGTAGTAGATTCGGCAGGCACCCTTCGCATTCCGGCCGGTGCACGCGTGCATTTTTTCCGCAACTCGGGTCTCTGGGTTTACCGTGGCGGTCGTTTGCTGGTCGAGGGCACCCAAACTCAACCGGTAAATTTTCAAGGTACCCGCCTCGAGGCCGATTACCGCGATCTGGCCGGGCAATGGGACCGCATTTGGATCAACGAAGGAGCTGCATCCCGCATCAAATGGGCCATCATCCGAAATGCTTTCATCGGCATTCAGGCAGAAACTCTTATCGGTCGTTATCAGCCCGACGATACCTTCTTAGAAATTTACAATACTAAAATTTTAAATATGTCGGGTGCAGGAATCTTAGCCCGGCTTTTTACCATTAAAGGAGTCAACAATCTCGTTGCCAATTGCGGTGGGTATTGCGCTGCACTAACCCTGGGTGGAGCCTACGAATTCAGACAATGTACGTTCGCCAATTTCTGGACCTATCCGATCAGGAAAACACCAGCCGTACTGCTGAACAATTACAACAATTCCGGCAGTTTACCACTTAGTCAGGCCGATTTTTATAATTGTTTGATCGTAGGATCCAACGAAGAGGAATTGGTGCTGGATGCGGCACTAAACGCATCCCCCTTTTCCTACGCATTCAAAAATTGCCAACTCCGAGTAAAAGCCGACTTCACACTTACTTCTGCGTTTGCTTCCTGTGCAAAAAATGTTTTAACCAACGACCGCGATTTTTTTACCGATTCAGAGAACTCGAAATACAGTCTAAAAGACAACAGTCCTGCAATAGGATTTGGTAATGCGGCGCATGTTTTACCCGAGTTCTCTTCAGACTTGGAAGGAAACCCATGGAAAAGCCCGCCATCGGCAGGATGTTTTGAAAAGTAAAAAATTATAAAAAGCGGATTCGCCTGGCCTTGTTTTTTGAGCGTCCTGAATCCATGTTGGCATTGAAGGCAATGCAAATTTCAAACCCACCGTTGCTACGGTTTGCATTGGATAAAGACGACAAGGTAAAATCATAACTCACGCCAAAAGCAAGTTTGTTCACCTCATAACGAATCACCGGAGCTAAAGCGTCGCCGTACCTGAAAAGCAGCCCCGTATACAAAGATGTTTCTTTGTTAAACTCAGTGTACTTTGAATTAATACCCAAAATAAATCGGCTTCCAAACCCGACATTAATGAGCTGTTGGGGGCCCATTCTGGAGTACATCAAAGAAGGTACAAATCGAATTTTGGCGTCAAATCCTGAGGTGAGCTCGGATATGACATATGCATTAAACCTCATCGGCATGCTCGAATTCTCAGAGGCAGCAAAACTGATGTTGGGTTGGTTTATGTTTTGCAAGGATATCCCCCCTTTAATTTGAACATCAGGGTTTATTTGTCCGTTGTAGAGTGCACCTACACTGAAAGTTGTGTAGTTGAAGTTTCTTCTTCCCTGTGTTGTAAAAATGTCTTCCTGAGAAGAAATTTTAGGGTCGAAAACATTTCGGTCTGAACTCCACTGATTGTCCCAGGTTAACTCTGAGAGATTATCGGTGCGGGATTTTTGATTGATTCCACCCTGAAAGCCGAACGAAATGAAATGGTTGCCCGATGGATCAAAGGCTTTGGTATAAGAGGCAGAAACAAGTATAGAGGTTGTAGTAAGATCCCAGAAGCCTTGGGAGTGGCGAGCAGCTACCAAGCCAACACCAAAAAAGTTTAACCCCGATCCCTTAGGATAAATACACAGATCAAGGGAACTTCCGATGGTGCTGAAGGGCGATTTTCCGATGCCGCGCCATTGGTCGCGATAGTTGGTGGTCAATCGAAAATCGCGGTTTAGCACCCCGGTTTCGCCAGGATTCAATACCATGGGATTGTTATTGAATTGCGTGAAATGAAAATCTTGGGCCAAGCCTCTTGAAAAAGAGAAAAGCACCAGGACCGTAATTCCAAGTAGGGAGTGTTTTTTCATTTTACCAAGAGGACCCTTCCGGAAAGGTTAATGGGTTTATTATCGACATATTCACCGGTCAGGGAATAGATGTAAACACCGGGTGCACAAGGCTCATCACGGAAAGTTCCATCCCAGCCATAGTTCTGATAGAACGATTCAAATACCTTCTCCCCAAATTGGTCAAACACCCTAAATATGAACGATTCTTTATTTACTTGCCCACTGGGATTGCGAACGTAAAGAACGTCGTTCTTATCGTCACCATTTGGAGAAAATGCGGATGGTATGAAAATGTCGTAATTGGGTCGTACCGTAACTTTTATGCTGTCTATTGCCTTGCACCCATTCTGATCAACAACCGTAAGCCTATAAATTTGAATGCTGTCTAAGGCATTGTTGACGTTTATTTTTGGACGCGCGCAGGTATTGCAACTGAGGTAATTTGGGTTGCCCCAGTTGTAACTGTAACTCCCTCCGGGTGGATTGAGGGTAGGGGTAATTTCGGCAGATGTTCCAAAAATCATCAGAATATCGCTACCAAGATCCACGGTTAGTTTTGGGAAAACGGTAACTGTTAAAACGGAGGAAAGAGCAGAATCTCCCGTAACGCAACCAGTGGGATTGGTGATGCGCACAGAAACTTGATCTCCGGTGACAAGTGTTGCAGAGCTAAAGTCCGTTCCGGTGGTTCCAGTGAATGTACCGTTTAAATACCACCGAATTAAACCGGGGGAATTGGCATCTGCACTCAGTGTTCCCGCAGAACCCGTGCAAAATGCATCCACCTCGTCTATGTTGATGTTTAGCGGAACCTTGGGTGTTACAATTAGGCCAACATTCACGGTATCGGGGTTATTGGTTGCACAGGCAATACTGCTTGTATACACCAACTTTACGACAGCGTTTCCGGGCAGGGCACTGGTTGTAAATGAACTCGTGGTTGTGCCGGAGGGAATCCCATTCACCAGCCATTGAAAGGTAGGAGAGGTTCCGCCATTGGTTCCGCTTCCTGTTATGGTTACGCTGGATCCTTGGCAGATAATGGTGGGCACGGCAGTCGCGCTCGCCGATACTACAGGATTATTGGTTATGCGTATCGTGATTCCGGGTGTGGTAAAAGGCGATCCCGTTACACACGCACTCGTGTTGGCCAAGGTTACGGTTACCACATCTGCATTAGATAAGGAGGATGTGCCATATACATTGGAAGTTTGGTTGGGTACCGGAACCCCGTTTATTCTCCATTGGAATGTGGTGCCCGGTATGGGCAATATGTTGGCTGTGAAGGTTACGCTATCACCGGCACAAATGGTATCGTTAGGAGATACGCTTATGCTTCCACTTAACGCAACTGGGGCCGCCACCGTTAAGGCCATCAGCGAGCTGTCGCCCGGCAAAAGAGGATTGCTGCTGCCCACCCTAACGTGGTAGTTGGTTCCCGGGATGGTGCCAAGCGGAATGGTAACCACTATTGGACTTGTGCTGCTGGTTTGGGGGAGAAGAGTGCCAGGCTGAAATGCCCCGCTTTGGTTCGAAAGCAAAACAGCAAACAGATTCCCTGGGTTGAATGTCCCTTGAGGCGTGAAGTAAACCGAGACCTGAGATCCGGGACAAGCCACAGCCGGCACCAAACTGTCTACCACCGTAGTTTGTGCCATCGTTCGAAACGATATCATCAAAAGAGAAAAGATGCAAAACGCGCGAACCATTTTAGAAAAAACAATGCGTGGATTATGAGCCATGATCAATTGTGCAAGTTTAGCAAAAAAAACAGGTTAATTCTAGGCAAATACCGAACTCCTGAAATCTTCCATCGTCGGATTTCCTACCTTTGCGCACCCATCATCCGCCTATGTTTTCAGACCTAAATAAATTTGCCGGTGAGGGCCTCACCTACGACGATGTGCTGTTGGTGCCTGCTTATTCGGAGGTGTTGCCACGCGAGGCCGACCTTACTTCCTGGTTTTCCTCAGGAATACAATTGAAGTCTCCCATCGTGGCTGCTGCCATGGACACCGTTACTGAGTATCAAATGGCCATTGCAATTGCGCAAGAAGGAGGTATTGGGGTATTGCATAAAAATATGGGCATTGTTGCCCAAGCCGATCAGGTGAGAAGGGTGAAACGGTCGGAGAGTGGGATGATTCAAGACCCCATAACCCTTCACCGCGATGCAACCGTAGCTGAAGCCCTTTTGATGATGAAAGAGCAGAAGATTGGTGGAATACCCATTGTGGATCAGAACCGCATGTTGTTGGGCATCCTAACCAACCGCGATTTGCGTTTTGAGAAAAATCTTCACCGCCCGGTTTCCGATATCATGACCCGCGAGGTGATTACCACCCGAGCGGGAAAAGACTTGGCTCTTGCAGAGTCTATGCTGCAGCAGCACCGAATTGAAAAACTTCCGGTAGTAGATGCCAGCGGAATGTTGTTGGGTCTCATCACCTACAAAGACATCATAAAGGCTCGCATACGCCCCAATGCGTGCAAAGACGAGTTGGGCCGCCTTCGAGTGGCTGCTGCTGTGGGCATCACAGCAGATACAGATGAACGTGTTGCGGCTCTGGTTGCTGCAGGGGTGGATGCGGTGGTGGTAGATACCGCCCACGGTCATTCAAAAGGAGTTATTGAAACCTTACGTCGCATCAAACAGACGTATACCCAGCTGCAGGTGGTTTGTGGAAACATTGCCACTGCCGAGGCGGCTTTGGCTCTTGCAGATGCCGGAGCCGATGCCGTAAAGGTGGGCATTGGTCCGGGCTCCATCTGCACCACTCGGGTCATTGCCGGGGTAGGCGTTCCCCAATTATCGGCTGTTTACGAGGTTGCTCTGGCATTGAAAGGCCGACGCGTACCGGTTATTGCCGATGGGGGCATTCGTTTTTCAGGAGATATTGTAAAAGCCTTGGCTGCCGGAGCGGGGAGTGTAATGGTGGGCTCTCTTTTTGCGGGAGTAGAGGAGTCGCCCGGCGAGACCATCATTTATGAAGGCAGAAAATTCAAAGCCTATCGAGGCATGGGTTCAATAGAAGCCATGCAACAAGGTTCTAAAGACCGCTATTTTCAGGATGCGGAAGATGACATCAAAAAGTTGGTGCCGGAAGGCATCTCGGGAAGAGTTCCTTACAAGGGTCTTTTGGGAGAGGTGATGTACCAACTTATAGGAGGATTGCGGGCTGGAATGGGCTATTGCGGCGCGTTCAACATGGACGCACTGCAGAAGGCTCGGTTCATTCGCATAACCTCTGCCGGTGTTCGGGAGAGTCATCCTCACGACGTCATCATTACCCGAGAAGCCCCAAACTACAGCCGATGAAAGCCAACCGTGTTTCCGAGCTTTTTGGAATACGATACCCGGTTATCCAGGCCGGAATGATCTGGTGCAGCGGTTGGGAACTGGCTGCAGCCGTGAGCAGTGCCGGTGGTTTGGGGGTTGTGGGTGCAGGCAGTATGTACCCCGACGTGCTCGATCATCACCTTTCTCGCCTGAAAGACGCCACGGATAAGCCTTTCGCGGTCAATCTCCCGTTGCTCTATCCCAATATTTCTGAACACATCGAGACCATTCTCCGTCATAGGGTACCCATTGTCATTACCTCGGCCGGGAACCCTGCCACCCATACCCAGCATTTGAAACAAGCTGGCATTAAAGTGGTACACGTGGTTTCCAATGTTAAGTTTGCCCAAAAGGCAGAAGCTGCAGGCGTAGATGCTGTGGTGGCAGAAGGATTCGAGGCCGGTGGGCACAACGGGCGAGAGGAAACCACAACCTTGTGCCTGATTCCCTTGGTCCGCCAGGCAGTTGGGCTACCCCTTATCGCTGCGGGTGGCATCGCCAGCGGAGCAGCCATAGCCGCAGTATTTGCTTTGGGTGCAGAAGGAGCTCAAGTAGGAACACGCTTT
The DNA here is from genome assembly GCA_040374085.1 of Flavobacteriales bacterium. Taxonomy (GTDB): domain Bacteria; phylum Bacteroidota; class Bacteroidia; order UBA4408; family UBA4408; genus JBEIVB01. The sequence continues at coordinate 42,757 of JBEIVB010000004.1, forward strand.
GTGGCTTCAGCCGAATCCAGCGCCCACCAAGCGTTTAAGCAAGCCGTGTTGGAAGCACAAGATGGTTCAACTCAGCTCACCCTCAAGGAGTTGACCCCGGTTCGGTTGCTCAAAAACCCTTTCTTTGAAGAAGTGCAAGCTGCCTATCTACGCGGGGCTTCTGCACAAGACTTGCAGGCTTTGCTCGGCAGGGGAAGGGCGAAAAAAGGCATGTTCGAAGGGAATCTCGTGGAAGGTGAACTCGAGATTGGACAGGTTGCAGCAACGGTAAAAACAATTGAACCCGCTGCCGATATCCTTCGTGGTTTGATATCAGAGTTTGATGCGGCAGTTAAGGTGTTGAACGGTTTGGTATAGTACTTTCGGCGCATGGTAAATCGTCTACTCCATGCAACCACCCCAATTCAGCGTTGGGCATTTTTGGGATTGGTTTTTCGAGTAGTTTATTTCCTTTTTCTGGCAAAGCCTTTTCAAGGCCATGAAATGCATTTTCTTGACCGGAACGCTTGGTCGTTTGCAGCAGGTTTTCAGCATTTATGGGAAACCGGATCGTTATACTTGGAATCGAACAATGGGGATGAGCTTTTTGGTCAAATGCCAGGCTACTCATTTTTCCTTGGGTTCTTCTATTTATTGAGCGGTGAGAATTGGGACGTGGCCTACCAGCTGGCGGTTTGGGCACAGGTGTTAATCGACAGTGCCAGCGTGCTCGCATTCGGTGCTCTGGCCAAACGTTTGTTTCCCATGCACTCCTCCTCCGGCACTTGGGCTGCTGCTTTCTATGCCTGCTATCCTTTTGTTATAGTTTGGAGCGCCACGGCCTGCCCAGAAGTGCTCGCTATAGGTTTAGTATTATGGGGAAGTTTGCTCTTTCTCAATCACCGCCCTTTTTATGGAGGCATACTACTGGGCTTAGCCATTCTTACCCGGCCTCAAGCCGCATTGGTTTTACCGGCTCTCGGCATCGCCTTCGCCTGGCATTACCGCAAGCAATGGAGGGCCATTTTTGACCAAGCTGCGTGGTGCCTTTTGGGTCTAACCATTGCGTATGGAGCCTGGCCAATTCGAAATAAGGTGTTGCACGGCAAATGGGTGTTCCGTCAAGAACTCAGGAGCTTTACCAATGGGGACCATGATGTTTACTCTTTTCATCGGTTTATGACAACGGTGCAGGCCGGTTGGGAGCCACAAATGAGCCAAATCCTTTCCAACAAGCCGGTGCAATGGCCTAAAGGGTTGGTATTACCCAAAGCGGATTCTTTGCTGCTGTGCAAGACATTTCATCGGGCTCAAACGTGTTCTAGAGGATTCAGCCATTGGCAAGGATATTGGCGTGGCCATCCTCTGGAAAGCCTCGGCTGCACCGATTCGGTAGGAATAGCCTTCCTTCATTTGCGCAAGGTGAGCATACGCCTTCATCCTTGGCGCTTTTGGGTGGAATTGCCTCTGCAAAATCTCAAGAAAGCCCTATTTAAGCGCGACCCAACCAGTCAAAACACCTGGTTTAGGCGTATGGCAAGCAACCTGTTCTTGTTGCGCACCGCGCTTATTTTGGCCGGTTTTTTTGCTCTCATTTGGCTTTTTTGGCGCTATCCTGCGGCCCGCATGGGCGTTGGTCTGGTGGGTTTGTTCTTTGCGCTGAACTATGTGGTTTTGTGTGCCGGCGCCGCTCCACAGCATCGAAACATCGAAATGCGCTATTTTCTACTTGCCGACGTCTTGTTGATGCTTCCCTTGGCATCAGCCCTGGGGCTATGGATGCAGGCCAGGCGCTCCCGAAGCGGTTCCTGAAAAACCCTATCTTTGGGCTCCTGAAAAAAAGCAGACTCCATCTATGGCTTCTCACAACCTCTCGGCCCTCTTAGGCAATCAGGCCGATTACCTGCTCAACCACACCTGCACCACCGTTCCGGCTCAATCCCTTCACCTACCGGGTGCCGACTTCGTTGACCGTGCGTTCTCCGGCAGCAATCGTAACCCTCAAACCCTGCGCAGCCTGCAGGCCCTTTATGGCCATGGCCGCTTGGGGAACACCGGTTACCTTTCCATTTTGCCCGTTGACCAGGGCATAGAACACAGTGCAGGCGCTTCTTTCTCTCCCAATCCCATTTATTTTGATGGAGAGAACATCGTGAAGCTCGCCATCGCCTCCGGCTGCAACGCGGTGGCCTCTACCTTCGGGGTGTTGGCTTCCGTATCGCGCAAGTACGCCCACAAGATTCCGTTTGTGGTAAAAATCAACCACAACGAGTTCCTTTCTTACCCCAACAAATACGATCAGGTACTGTTTGGCTCTGTACAAGAGGCTTGGAACATGGGTGCTGTTGCTGTTGGAGCCACCATCTACTTCGGATCCGATGAGTCGGCTCGCCAGTTGGTGGAAATTGCAGAGGCCTTTGAACATGCCCACGAGCTGGGAATGGCCACCATATTGTGGTGCTATTTGCGCAACCCCGGATTTAAAAAAGACGGAGTGGACTACCATACCGCAGCCGACCTCACCGCGCAGGCCAATCATTTGGGCGTAACCATCCAGGCAGACATCATCAAACAAAAGTTGCCCACCAACAACGGAGGCTACACCGCAGTACAATTCGGGAAATCGCATCCGAACATGTACAGCAAACTCAGCAGCGATCATCCCATTGACCTCTGTCGCTACCAGGTTTTGAATTGCTATGCGGGTCGCATTGGCCTGATTAACTCCGGAGGCGAATCTAAGGGAGCAGCAGATCTATCCGAGGCTGTAGCTACTGCAATAATCAACAAGCGAGCCGGAGGGCAGGGCCTTATCTTGGGGCGCAAAGCGTTTCAAAAGCCGTTCGAAGAGGGCGTTTCTTTGCTCAACGCCGTTCAGGACGTCTACCTCGATTCTTCCATTACCATTGCTTAACCTGGGCCTAACGCCCTCAGCAAAACACGCATGAGCTGGTTCAAACGGATAAAAGAAGGGATTACCACCTCTACTAAAGACAAAAAAGAGACCCCGGAGGGGCTCTGGTATAAATGTTCCGGTTGTAAGCACATCATGACCTCAGATGATCATGCTCTAAACTATTGGGTGTGCACCAACTGTGGCAACCATCATCGCATCAACTCCGAGGAATATTTTCAGATCCTGTTCGACGATGGGAACTATACCGAAATCAACGCCAACCTGCACTCGGCAGATCCATTGCATTTTGTGGATACTAAGCCCTATGCAGATCGTTTGGTAGAAACCCGCAAGAAGACCAAACTCAACGATGCCATACGCACCGCCCACGGCCAGGTTGAGGGGCTCCCGCTGATGGTGGCGTGCATGGATTTCACCTTTGTAGGAGGCTCTATGGGTTCTGTGGTAGGGGAGAAAATAGCTCGTGCCATTGACGCAGCCATAGCCTTAAAAATGCCCGTGCTCGTGATATCCAAATCTGGAGGTGCGCGCATGATGGAGGCTGCATTCTCTTTGATGCAGATGGCCAAAACCTCAGCTAAGCTTACCCAACTCTCCAAGGCAGGCCTTCCCTACATCAGCCTCATGACCGACCCCACCACCGGAGGGGTTACCGCTTCTTATGCCATGCTCGGAGACCTAAACGTTGCCGAGCCCGGTGCCCTCATTGGTTTTGCAGGCCCTAGGGTTGTAAAAGAGACCATTGGCAAAGACCTTCCTAAAGGCTTTCAAACCGCGGAGTTTGTCCTCGAAAAGGGTTTCCTCGACCTCATCATTGCCCGCACCGAACTAAGGGCGCGCATGGCAGAGATTCTGCGCATGTTTGCTCAATAAACGTCTACCATGCTGCAGGGAATTGGAGAGACCATCAATAAAAAGCTGTCTTCCATTGGCCCTGTTTGGCTGGGTGCTCTTTTTATTTCATCGTGGGTATTTTACAACAATTATCCATTGATGTACCCGGACACCGGAACCTATTTGCGCTCTGGGTTCGAAGGATACTATCCCCTCGATCGTCCTGTGTTTTATGGATGGTTTGTGCGGCATGTTAGTCTAAAAGCGTCCCTATACCTGCCGGTTGTTGTACAGGCCCTGCTTTGTTCGTGGTTGATTTTTCTATCCTTTAAAGCCTGGGTGGGAGGACCGGCATACAAGGGATGGGCCTTAGTATCAACCCTTATTTTGGGCGTTTTTTCTTCTCTTGGATTCCATGCAGGCATGATTATGCCCGATATTTTTACTGCTTTTGTTTTATGGGTTCCAATTTTGTTGATGTGGCCGGGTGCGCTCAACAAGCAAACATGGTGGTGGCTGTCTGTACTTTGGGTTTTTGCTTTGCTGGTTCATACCAGTCACCTTATGGTAGCATTGGCGTTGATGGGTTGGGTGGGCCTTTTTTTGAGGAATGTTCTTGCCCCCCCGATTTCTCGATTGCGTGCACAGGTACAAACGTCTTTGCTTGGGCTTGCTTTTGTGTTGGTGCCTTCTGTTCATTGGGCCTACACCAAGACGTTTCGCCTTACCGACAGCGCCTATCTATTCCGAATGAATCGTTTGTTTGAGTGGGGCATTGCCCAAGATTACCTAAAGCATTGCAGCCCCAAGCAAAACAGCCTGGCGAAAATTTATCATGAAAACCCCGGATACCTCAACGATTTCTTGTGGGGAGCCCAAAGTCCACTGGCAGAGCCTTACGGATGGGTAAAGCATGAGGCTGAATATGAAGCCATTCTAGATGATGTTATGAGTCAAAGCAAATACCGACTTTGGTTCACACGAAAAACACTGGAATGCGGTGTAACTCAGCTTTTTCAGTTCGAGAGCCAAGAAGCCCCATTGATGGATTCAGATGCACCACCATCATACATGATGCGCTTGCATTTTCCACACGAACTTGGTCATTATTACAACAGTATGCAAAACAAGGGCTTGCTTGATTTTTCTTTGCGCTTGTTGTTGTTTCGCCTATTGGTCTTTTCGAGCATAGCCCTCTTGATTTGGGCTCGTTATAATGATTGGGTTTCCTGGAAGTTTTTTTCTGCAAAGGCCACGCTGCTTGTGGGAGGCTTAGTTGCGAATGCTTTCGTTTGTGCCGCATTTTCTACGGTTACCCCACGCTACCAAAGTCGGGTGATGTGGTTGCTGCCTCTTCTGGCGCTATTGGTTCTGGCTTTCCGGCATAGGCAACAGTTGGCAATGGAATCAGAGGCTACTCCTTCCGAATCCCGTTGAGGCAATACACCCTACCCGCCTCTTGCTTCTGACGCATCATTCGGTAGTTGCGTTGCACATCGTCCTCAGCATAGGTCCGCGGATGGTAAAGGTGAAACACCAAAGCCTTTTGTTTCATGCTTACTCTGGAAAAGCCGTTGGCTAACAGTCTCCATTCTACATCCACATCTTCTCCCACGCCGGCATGCTGGTAGTCTTCATCGAAGCCATTGATGGCAATTAGATCGTTTCGCCATGCACCCCAATTCCGTCCCACCAGCCCGCGGTTTTTAGGGCCAAGAGCCATGCTCGGCAAATACACACCCTCTTTTATATGGGTACTGCCCGATGCCAATAGATGCCACCAGCGGAGGTTGTGGGCTTCTGCTGGGCGCTGGCGTAACCGGTTGCTTACGGTTGGACCTAACATTACGCTTCGGCCGGCACCAAAAATACCGGGTCGCAAAGTTTTCATGTAAGACCTTACCCAATGTCGGTGGGGAACGCAGTCGCCATCAAGAAAGGCCATGCGAGGAGCTTCAGTGGCCAAGATGCACCGGTTCAGCATCTCGTTTTTACGGAAACCCAAGTCGGCTTTTTGGTTCAGGTGGTGCAGCTGCATTGGCAACCGCTTCTTCCACTCATCAATCAAAGCTGGAGTATCCGGATGGGCATCGTCTTCCGACAACCAAACATCGAAGTTGGCTTCGCTCTGGCACCGCAATGCCTCCAATATAACACGTAGGTTTTCGGGCGAACGATAATACGAAACCACCACACTCAGCGAGACCGACATAATTCAACGTTGCGCGTCAGCGTTCTTTCGGTCGATCATTTACCATATTGATTCCTCAAATGGCTCATCATGTCTTGGGTCATGGCCTTGAGGTCGAAATCGGGTTTCCAGTTCCAGTGGTGCCGGGCTTCGGCATCGTTTATGCTGCGTGGCCAACTGTCTGCAATGGCCTGACGGTAATCAGGTTTGCAGGTGAGCGTAAAACCGGGAATGTGCTCGCGTATGCTTGCGGAAATTTCAAGTGGAGAAAAGCTCATGGCAGCCAGATTGTAGCTGCTGCGAATGCGGATAAGGTCAGCCGGTGCCTCCATAAGGTCTACGGTAGCTTTTATTGCGTCCGGCATATACATCATGGGCAGCACGGTGTCTTCCCGTAGAAAGCTTTCATACGCTCCATGTTGTATGGCTGCGTGGTAAATGTGCACCGCATAATCGGTGGTTCCACCGCCCGGTGCGGTCTTCCAGCCGATGAGGCCGGGGTAGCGGAGGCTTCTTACGTCAACTCCATATTTGGCATGGTAATATTCACACCAACGCTCGCCCGCTTGCTTGCTGATGCCGTATACGGTGTTGGGCTCCATCACCGTGTATTGAGGGGTTTGATCGGGCGGGGTAGTTGGGCCAAATACGGCAATGGAGCTCGGCCAATATACCTTATCGAGGTGTCCCTCTTTAGCCAAATCCAGTACATTAAACAACCCATTCATATTTAAATCCCAAGCAAATGCAGGGTTGCGTTCGGCTGTTGCTGAGAGCAAAGCAGCCAACAGATACACCTGGCGTACATCGTATTTGCGAACAACCTCAAACAGGCGTTTGGCATTGAGCACGTTTAGGACTTCATATGGAGCGGACTCCTTGAGTTGATCCTTATCCAGATCTTTTATGTCGGATGCAATCACCTGCTCCCGTCCATACAGGGTTCGAAGACGTTCTACCAGTTCAGCTCCAATCTGGCCCGATGAACCAATCACCAAAATGCTGCCTTGCGATGCCATTTACGTGTGTTTTAGAGCGTCAAACTTAGGGCTTTCTACTCAACTGATGGGTAATATTATGCCTACTTTCGCAACAAGCCAACCCTCTCCTTGTTATGGTGCGTATGATGCGATGTTTCCCCGTGCTGGCAGCACTCTTATTTCTTGGCGCATGCAGTTCGGGTGGAGGAGACTCCAACGTTCCGCTGGTGGCCTTTGTAGATGCGTTTGAAGACCCAACCCTTGCATCTGCTCGCGAAGGTTTTTTGGCGGCTCTTTCAGACAGCGGTTTTTCTGAAAAAGAGGGCACCTTGCGTTGGTTATACCGCAACGCCCAAGGCGATCAGCCCACGCTCTTACAGGCAATAGATTATGTTCTTTCTCAAGAACCCACCCTTGTAGCCACATGTCCTACCCTCAGCACCATTGCCGCGGTACAGAGAAGCCGGGGTGTTCCGGTGTGCATGATGGTATCGCCCCACCCCGTTGCTGCAGGGCTTGCAAAAGATGGGCAACCTTGGCCGGCTACTTTATTTGGGGTTTATGAAACCACGCATTACCTCGACACCTCTTTGGCTTTGATTCGGGAGCTTTTACCCGCCGCACACAAAGTGGGGTTGGTGTACAATCCAAGCGAGCCACAAAGTGTTTTGGCCCGAAGCCGGTTGGAAGCCATTGCTGTTAAACTGGGGCTGGAGCTGGAGTTTCAGCCGCTATCATCCTCTTCGGAGGCCGTTCAGGTGGTGGAGATGCTGTTGAGTCACCATCCCGACGCTTTCTTTGCCCTGCCCGACAACACGGTTTTTGCAGCTTTTGAGACCATTTCTTCCCGTTGCCAAACGGCTAAGATCCCGGTATTTACCAGCGAGGCGGGCTTGGTCCAAAGGGGAGCCCTCTGCGCGTTTGGTGCCGACATGAGGGCCTGGGGCTACCAGTCAGGGCAGCAGGCCGTAGCCGTGCTTCGTCACAAGCCTCAACCCAAACCTGAGGAAGTGAAGCTTAGGGTACGCATGTTCAACCCCAACCGCGCCAAAGAGTTAGGGCTTACTTTTTCTAATGCCTTTCAACCCCTTTAACTCGGAATCATGAATCCGTATTTGTCGGCTCTGGTGTTGGGCCTTTGTTTTCTCCCTTTGGCCATGGGAACCTTCCTGAGCTTGAGGGTTTTTAACCTTCCAGACATTACCACCGACGGTGCTTTTACCCTGGGTGCCGCTGGCAGCGTGCTGGGACTGTTGGCAGGTTGGCCTCCGGAGCTAACGTTGGTGGTGGCCATGCTGTTGGGAACGGTGGCCGGCAGCATTACCGGTATGCTCGTCGCCCGACTTCGATTGAATGCCTTGTTAAGCGGTTTGTTGGTTATGACCGCTCTTTACTCTGTAAACTTAGGCATGATGGGAAAACCCAATATACCACTTATTGGGCAAGCAGAGGGCTATTTTCCTGCAGGCCATACCCCAATACACGGCCTGCTTTTGGCTTTGGCACCGGCGGCCATCATCGCTTTTGGATTATGGGCGCTTTTGCGCACCGATGCAGGCCTGGCGCTTAGGGCCAGCGGAAGCAACCCCGGCATGGCTGAGGCCATGGGGGTAGACACGAAAAAAATGCAGGTGCGTGGGTTGGCATTGGCCAACGGTTTAACCGCGCTGAGCGGTGCTCTGGCTGCACAGTACCAAGGTTTTGCCGACATCAACATGGGTATGGGCATGGTAATGGTAGGCCTTGCTTCTGTCATGATGGGTGAGGCGTTTGCCTCTTTGCGCAACGTACAACCCCTTGGCTTGAGGCTGGCAGCCATTGCAGGCGGCACCCTTCTGTTTCGCTTGTTGTTGGCCGTGGCATTGGCAGCTGGAATAGAACCCATCTATCTGCGTTTGCTCACATCGGCCTTGGTTTTGGCATTTGTGGTTGTCCCCAGCCTTCAAAAACGTGCGGTATGATTGGCCTCCAGAACATCACCCTACGGTTTGGCAGCGGAACTCCTCAGGAGCACACCGTTTTTCAGGACATCTCTCTTGCCCTTCAACCCGGGGAACTCACCATGCTGCTTGGGCCCAACGGCTCCGGAAAAAGCTCTCTCTTGGGTTTGCTTGCCGGAACGGTTATGCCCAATCAGGGAAAGGTTATGGTGAACGGTACTGAGGTAACCCGATTGCCGGCGCATGCGCGGGCCTCATGGGTGGCAAGGGTTTTTCAAGATCCCAAAGCCGGAACTGCCGCCGACCTCAGCATTTTGCACAACTTCCGTTTGGCTTCCCTACGCAATGCAGGTAAGTCGATGAGATGGGGCTCAGATGAAGCCTTTCGTCAGAAGGTGGCACAACAGGTGGTGAAGCTGGAAATGGGTCTCGAGCATCAACTCAACCGTCCCATGAGCTCGCTGAGCGGTGGGCAGCGCCAAGCTCTAACCTTGCTCATGGCCGGAATGGCACCTTGCACCCTGCTTCTGCTCGACGAGCCCACAGCTGCACTCGATCCACGCTCGGCTCAATTGGTTTTGGAGCTCACCCTGCAATTGGTTAAGGAGCACAAGGCTGCCGCTTTGCTCATTACCCACCAAATGAAAGACGCCCTGCAACATGGAGAACGCGTGCTGGTGCTGGGCCAAGGAAAAATTGCAGGCGATTTTAATGGCGCAGAGAGGAAAGGTCTGAGCGCCGAGAGATTACTGGAATTTTTCTGACCTTTGATAAGGCATGCAAACCAGATTCCTCGAAAAGCAATACATCGGTTATAATCGTTTGTCTATATTATTGAGGCTGGTGCTGATGCTGTGCTGTTTCACCGGGTATTATTGGAGCGAGAATCCAAACCCTGTGGTTACCCGAATTGGCGATATCCGCATTGGTTCATATCCTGGAAAAGACCTTCCACAGTCGGGCGAGCTTTTCTTTATTCTGGGCTGTGCCCTGGTAGTGTGGAGCATTGTGCTGTTGTTTGTGCTGCATGTGCGCATAGAAATCAGCGAGGGCCTCCTGAAGCTTCAGGGAAGATGGGGTACCCGACGTATGGAAGCAGCGGTAAGTGAGGTTGTGTTCGTACGCTGCGTGGAAGTTCCGTATGCCGATGTGCAGCGCCCCCTTCTTAGCCAAAAAAACAAAGGACAACTTCGATATTATACCTGGGGCGATGAGGCTGTCGAGATCAGCCTGAAGAGCGGGCAAAGGCTGGTGGTGGGAACCCAAAGAGCCAATGAGCTGGTAACCATCCTTCGCCAAGTCAACCCCGATGTGAAGGTGTTGGAGGCGTAATGCTTGTAGGCGTTTCAAACAAGGGCATTTTCCGCGAGGCACTTGCCTGAATCAGACTGACCCAACTTTTTTGAGATGGGATTAAACCATTTGGTCATGCAGAGGTCGAACGTGAAAATCGTCTCATTGCCATGCAACATCAATCCTTCGGTTACCGCGTTCGCAGCTTCTTTCTTGTGGCCTCAATCCTGGTGTTTGCCGGGGTTGTGCGGGCTCAAACCTATTCCATTATTTTGGGTCGCCCCACCGATGTCTCCATTACCGCCAGCGTAATGTTTGAACAAAACGCAGATTTCTATTTGCAATACGGCACACAGCCGGGCGCCTACACCCAAACCACCAATACCTTTTCCACGGTTACCAATACACCCATTGAAGTTGATCTACAAAATTTAACGGCCAATACCCGATACTTCTATATTATGAAATACCGGGCCAGTGGAGCATCAAGTTACCTCACCAGTCCGGAGTACTCTTTCCATACCCAGCGTGCACTGGGCAGTTCCTTCACCTTTACGGTTGAATCGGATGAGCACCTGTATGATAAAAAAGGAGTGAAGAGCATGTACGACATCACGTTGGCAAACCAAGCTGCAGACAATCCCGATTTCATGCTGTCGCTGGGCGATATTTTTGGAGACGATCACGAACCCTTTACCATCACTTCAGGTGAGTTGGACACCCTGCATCGGGATTACAGGCCATTTTTGGGCAGGATTTGTCATTCGGTCCCCTTTTACGTTTGCTTGGGCAACCACGAAGGTGAAAACGACTATTACTACAACCAGAACCCCCCGAATAACCTCTGCATCTGGGGTACTCAGTGGAGGAAGTTTTATTATCCAAACCCATATCCGAATAGCTTTTACAGCGGCAACACAGCTGCCGAGCCTTATGGCATTGGCAACCCGGAAAACTACTATTCATGGCAGTGGGGCAATGCTTTGTTTGTGGTATTGGATGTTTACCGTGATCAGTGCGATACTGCTGCAAAGCCCGGATCCTGGAACTGGAGCTTGGGCTTACCTCAGTATACGTGGTTGAAAAACACGTTGGAAGGCAGTTCGGCTCAGTACAAATTCGTATTCGCTCACCACGTTCGTGGGCAAGGCAGAGGAGGCATTACCAACGCCAAGCTGTTTGAATGGGGTGGATACGACGGACCCGGCGGAGCCAACTACAGCTTTCCAAACAAACGGCCCGGTTGGGCAAAGCCCATCCATAAACTGTTTCAAGACAATGGGGTGAACATCTTCTTTCAAGGCCACGACCACGTGTTTGCGCATGAGAAGTTGGATAGCGTAACTTATCAGGCCGTTCCTATGGCCGCAGACTCAACTTATGAAATTGGGTTTCTGGCCAACGCTGGTGCCTATGTTTCAGATACCTTGCCCGGAACCGGGCACCTGCGGGTTAACGTCACGCCATCTTGTATCAAAGTAGATTTTGTGCGGGCTTATCTTCCTGCAGACACCCTTTCGGGTCTGCATCACAACGGCGAGGTTGCATTCAGTTACACCATAGGTACATGTTCCACCTCGGGCATAAACGCAATGGAGCGTGATTTTGTGCAGGTCTTTCCAAATCCGGCCAACGACCGCATTACCCTGATGTTTGATCAAAGCCAAAAGCAACACCTCACCCGTTTGCTCGATGCCTATGGACAACCTATTCTACAAACCCAATTCAACAGCCTAGATATCGCTCAAGTTCCAAACGGCATCTACCTTTTGCAAATCGAGACCGAGCGTTACAGAACGACAAAGAAATTGGTTGTTCAGCATTAATAAAAAGTTGTTTTTACTGTTCCAAAAAATCATCATGAAAACACTATATGCAACTTGGCTCTTGGTTCTTTTCCTGCTTGGCAATACCCAAGCACAAAACCTTTTGCGGAGTGAGCTCCTAGGCAAACCCACGGCCAGCAGCATAACCCTAAACATGATGTTCGGCGATGCTGCCGAAGTTCGTGTGGAATACGGAACCGCAAGCGGAACATACTCCGGTCAAACCCCATGGCAAAGCTTTGCAGCAGGTGTGCCTGCGGTGATAACCGTTTCAGGACTTCAACCCGATACACGTTATTTTTACCGGGTAAATCATCGGGTTCCGGGAAATACTAATCCCGTGCTGAGGGCAGAACATACCTTTCACACCCAGCGCGCGGCGTCAAGCTCCTTCAGCTTTGTGGTGCAGGCCGATCCGCACATGGACAACCAAAGCGATACCGCCCTCTATCGTCTTTGTCTGCGCAACCAGCTCGAGGATAATCCTGACTTTATGATTGATTTGGGCGACATTTTGATGACGGACAAGCTCAAAAATTCTCAGAACGTTATACCTCAAGATACCATCCCCTATCGATGCAATTTGCTGCGTTCGTATTATGAATCTTCTACGCACTCTGTTCCTTTGTTCATTGCCTTGGGTAACCACGAAGGAGAATCGGGTTGGAACTTGAACGGCACGGCCAACAACATTGCCGTCTGGGGAACCAAAGAGAGGCAAAAATATTTCCTTAACCCTGTTCCCGATGGGTTTTATACCGGAGACACCACTCAGTTTCCGTTTGTAGGCAAGCGAGGTGCATATTATGCTTGGACCTGGGGCAGCGCATTGTTTATCGTGTTGGATCCGTACTGGTCTACTGCACCCAAACCCGACTCCCTCCACGGCTGGCGCTGGACCTTGGGTCAGACTCAATACAATTGGTTGAAAACCACCCTCGAAAACTCAAACGCAACGTTCAAGTTTGTGTTTGCTCATCAGCTTGTGGGAGGCGATCCGGATGGACGAGGTGGGGTTGAATTTGCCAATCGTTATGAATGGGGAGGCAACAATCTCGATGGAACCCCCGGCTTTGCAGCCAACCGGCCAGGATGGTACAAACCCATAAAGGACCTGCTTACGGAGCACCGTGTAAACATATTTTTTCACGGGCACGATCATTTTTTTGGGAAACAAAAGCTGGATTGTATGGTGTATCAGGAGACTCCTCAACCCAGCCATCCGAACTTTTCTAACGTCAATTATGCAGCCACTTATGGCTATCTCAGCGGGCAAATTTTACCTCAATCGGGTCACTTGCGGGTCAATGTGAGTCCAACAGGTGTACAGGTAGATTATGTGAGGGCCTATCTGCCTCAAAACGAAACCTCCACACGTCATAATAAAGACGTATCGGCCACCTACTTCATTGGCGCTACCAATTGCTACGACTCTCTTGATACCGGTGTGCCGGTTATCTGGAACAGCCAGTATGCCGATGAAATGGTTTACCCGAATCCATTTTCTACTCAAACACAAATTGAGTTTTCAGTTGCCGAAGCGGAGAACATTACCTTGGCTTTATTTAACTCTTATGGGCAGCTTGTACGTTACCTTATAGCAGGCAACAAGCTTCAGACCGGTAAATATCATGTGTTATGGGATGGTAGAGACCGCTTCGATCAGCCTGCACCTCCAGGAACATATTACTATCAGCTCTCCGGTGCATCTTCCGGAACCCGTGCAGGTAAAATCATCTTAAGCAAATAAACCCAATGAAAAAGCTCGCCCTCTTCCTTTTTCTTTTTGCTGCCCTTGGCGCGACACGCGCTCACGATTTGCGCTATCAAAATCTGCCGTTAAAGCAGTGGCACCTAAAGGGTAAGGCCCAACCGGTTTCCGGTTCTTTCTATCTGCTAAAAGAAGGAACTCTTTATTTAGAAGACCCTGAGGGTGCCATCATCACGCTTCCCATCTCCGCGCTTTCATCTGAAGATCGCCGGTATGCAGTTCAAAAAAATCAGCGCATACTTGAGTTGAATCAAACACTTCCGTCTTCCATTAAAGTTTCGTCGGCGTCTTCTCGTTTGCATGTAGATACCAGGTTTTTGGTGTTGTTCTTCATGTTGCTTGTTTTAGCTTGGTTCAGTGTGTTGGCGGCCAATAAAAAGCGTTTGAAGTATATTATTCCGGTTTGGGCCGTTGGCGTAGGCGCTGGCTTGTTAAGCTTTGGCAGTAAGTCCATCAGCTTTTCTCCAAGCGCGGCATCACCTGCTGCAATTGATTCTGCCTTCATACCCTTTAAGCCAAATGTTCACACCTTCTGGGATACCAACTACTTTTATGTGGAATCGAAAGGCATACCAACTACCCATACCATGATGGTGGGCATTTCGAATCATGGTTGGCAGCAGCAGGTTCCCATTCCACAGTGTTATATCGGAAGCAATTCATGGCCCATCCCTTTGCATCCGGTAATGGCGGCAAACCCAATTCCTGTAGACAACATTCATTTTACCCGTGGCGCCATTGCCATTGCTGCCAATGGTGTTGCCATATTTAATGTACATACCAACACGGGCGTTGATTCTTATTTGGATGGGCAGCTGGATGCCTTTGGCGGGCATTGCGGCCGGGCCGACGACTATCATTATCACATTGCTCCTTTGCACTTGTATGCTTATACCAGCATCAGCAAGCCCATTGCCTACGGTTTGGATGGCTTTCCTGTGTTTGGGAGCGTAGAACCCGATGGTGCTCCCATGCAGGCCTTGGATGTGAATCACGGTCACCCCTACAACGGTGGGTATCATTATCACGGGACTGCTTCAGCCCCTTATATGATTGCTCAGATGGCCGGTCAGGTAACAGAAGACAATACCCATCAGCTCATTCCTCAAGCGGCCGCGCACCCGGTGCGTCCTGCTCTAACTCCGTTAAATGGAGCCCTCATCACCTCCTGTATGCCTAACGCCTCCAATAACGGTTATATACTAGGATACACCCGCAACGGAAATCAAAACTCCATTGACTACAGCTGGAATCAAACCGGTCAGTATGTATTCAAGTTTTATGGAAATGGCAACCTCGATTCTACCAAGAATTACAACGGCGCGTCTCCTTGTTCGGTTCCGGATGGTTTTTCTCGCTATGGAATGGCTTCTTTTGGTATTGAGGTTTTTCCAAATCCAAGCTCAGGACATTTCCGTTTGCAGTTCCGCGACCCTGCTTTGGTTCAGAGGGTTAAAAGTATTGCATTATATAACCTGCAAGGAAAAATTTTGGTGGAGAGTCGCTTCCCTTTGCAGGACATCGACGCTGAGCAGCTGCCTAATGGGATTTACCTGCTTCGCATTCGCCTGGAAGATGGGGATCAAATTCGCAAAGTGATTCTCCAATAAAGTTAGGGGTTGAAATGTATAAGCAGATCCGTCTGATTTTCTTTTTCGTTGTAATGGGTCTTCAAGCAAGAGCCCAATATACCGGCACCGCTTCTGTAACCCAAGGTTTGGCCACCCTAACCCAATCGAATCTGTATACCTGCACAGGTGGCCGCGTTACCAATTTGGGAACCATTACAGCAACCGACAATACCGTTTGGACGGTGCCTGCATCAACCTTGTTTACCCAAGCAACAACGCCATTTGCCTCGGATTTATACAATGGATGCAATGGACATACCTACACCAATACCAACGCAGCATTGCAGGCATTAGGTGGCAGCGATGTACAAACCGTGGATGCGGATGGAGAAATAATATCCGCTTTTGTTTTTGCCGATAATTATTTTGAGTTGTTCATAAATGGACAAATGGTGGGCAAGGATAGGGTTCCATATACACCTTTCAACTCCAGCATAATTCGATTTCGTGTTAAGCGACCCTTCAGCATTGCCTTCCATTTGGTAGATTGGGAAGAGCATTTAGGCTTGGGTGCCGAAGCCAGCGGAGGGTTTGCCTATCATGACGGGGATGGTGGATTGGTGGCCATTTTCAAAGATGCAGCCAATGCCGTTGTTGCTAAAACCGATGCTTCTTGGAAAGCGCAAACCTTTTACACCGCGCCCATTCAAAATTTATCTTGTCCGAGTGAAAACGGAACCTTGCGTCTTTCCGGAGCATGCAGCACGGCCGATGTTCAGGATGGCACATTCTTTTATGCACTCCATTGGCCTTTACCTGCGAGTTGCTTTGATGCCAATTTTGCCGACGGCGACTGGCCCAATGCAACCGTTTATTCCAACGCTGATGTTGGGGTTAACAACAAACCGGCATACACCAATTTTACCGACCTGTTTGATGCCGTTGGAAACGATGCAGAATTCATTTGGAGCACCAATCTTATTTTGGATAATGAGGTGGTGGTACGCCATTTTGTTCCTGAAAACACCGGCATAGAGCAGGGTCAGAAATCGAATCCTTGGTTTAGGGTTTCTCCGAATCCCGTCACTGAGCACATGCCCCTAAAGCTCGAATTTTTGCCCGGTGCACCCAAGGTAGAAAAGCTCAGCATCCACAATGCACTTGGTGTAAACATGTACGAGACATCTTCCTGTCCTTTTCAGCCGTTAATTACCGGATTTCCCCAAGGCACCTATTTTATAACCATTTGGCACAGCATGGGCCGGCAAACCACCACATTCATCGTACTCTAATGAAAAGCACAGTACTTTCCACTTTCTTTCTTTTCGCTCTTTCAATCGCCTCTTTCGGTCAAAGTGTACAAAAAACCATGCTGCGCTTGCCTGATACAGGGCAAACATCGAGTTATACCAATTCACCTGGGGAGGACAGCGATTTCCTAATTCATCCTCCTGCATTTATAGACAACGGAAACGGAACCGTTACCGATACGGTTACGGGCTTAATGTGGCAGAAGGCAGATGGAGGTGAAATGACCATTGAAAGCGCCCAAACATACTGCAATGCGCTCGCTCTTGGTGGGTACACAGATTGGCGCCTACCCAATGCGCATGAGGCGTTTAGCATACTTAATCATCAGAATGCAAACCCTTCATTAAATACATCTGTGTTTACTCCATCTCTTGCCGAGTATTGGTGGTCATCCGATCGCCAAGCCAACGACAGCAATAAGGTTTGGGCAACCAACTCCGGTGGTGGAATTGGCAATCATCCAAAGGCCGAAACCATCAGTGCAGGTGGTAACAAGAAGTTTCATGTAAGAGCTTTGCGCAGCACGTTTTCTCCACAAACCTTTCCCGCCCACTTCATGGACAATGGCAATGGAACGGTTACCGATGTCCTCACTCAGCTGGTTTGGCAGAAGGCGCCGTATTCTGATACGCTTTCTTGGGAACAATCTTTAGCTTATGCAGACTCCCTCTCCCTTGGAGGCATTGCCCAATGGAGGCTGCCTAATATAAAAGAACTCCAATCCATAAACGATGAAAAGAGGATCAATCCTTCACTCAATCCCACCGTATTTTCTGCAGCCAATGCCCGAAAATATTGGTCGTCTACAAGTCTGCCGAATCAAACTACAAAGGCTTGGTATCTGAGTACACAATTCGGCATCACGACTTACGATACCAAAACGGAAAAACATTATGTGCTGTGCGTTAGTGGAAATCCCGTTCTTACAGGAGTTCCTTCCATTGAACCGGACGTATGGTTGGCTTTTCCAAATCCATTTCACAGTTTCATTCGCATGCCTTTCATTCCTGCATCTACAACTTGTTTGCTTTCAAATGCTATGGGCCAATTGGTATATAGGGGAAACGCATTAAACGAACAGGATTTTTCTTCTCTACCAAGAGGCTTGTATGTCCTTACCATCCTAGGCCCCAGTACAATTGTGAAAAAGCTGATTAAGGAGTAAGTGTTGGGCGATGCTTGAAACCTGCATACAATACCTTTCACTTGGTTTCGAGCACGTTATTCCTTTGGGTTTTGACCATATTCTTTTTATGGTATCCATCTACTTCCTTGCATCGGATGTTAGGGCGGTGGTTGTATCCTGTTCCGTGTTTACCCTGGCTCATAGTCTCTCTCTGGGCATAACGGCCGGAGGGCGCTACGTTCCTGATCCCGCTTGGGTTGAACCCATCGTTGCTTTTTCTATTGTAGTTACCGCTCTTGCCAACATTGTGCGCATCGGCTCGGGAGCCAATCGCTTGGTGGCTATTTTCTTTTTTGGCCTGATCCATGGAATGGGCTTTGCACGAGCCCTGCAAGAGGTGGGATTGCCCAAGGGGAGTTTTCTTCCTGCCCTTCTATCGTTTAATGTAGGCGTTGAACTGGGTCAGTTGGTGGTAATCTTTGCCGTGTATGTGGGGGTTGTCAGATGGTTTTCTGAAAAGCCTTGGTATCGCAGCAGGATTGTTATGCCGGCATCCTCCATTATGGCATGCATCGCACTTTATTGGACAATTGAGCGTATATTATTATGATTTAAATAGTATGGTATGGCGATATTTATTTCCTTATGATATAGGGTTCTACCGGCCCGATTTTTTCTGCAAGAACGCGGGCCATTTTCTCATTCGACTCATGGCTCCAACCGGCAATGTGCGGACTCAGCAAAACGCGCTCTTCTGTCATCAAGCGCTTCAGAGTTTCGGCGGCAGAACCCTCCAAGGCTTCAAACGATAGGCTTTCAAATTCCAACACATCTAGGCACGCTCCCATAATTTTTCCCTCTTGAATGCCTTGCAGAACCGCCTCAGTATTGAGCACTTTGCCGCGGGCTGTATTGATTAGATATATTGGGTTTCGAAAAGAGGCCAGCCACTTAGCGTTTACATAGTGGTGGTTTTCTTGGGAATAAGGGATGTGGAGCGATACCACGTGGGCTTCATGTTGTATTTGCTCCAGCGATGCAGCCATGCGAAAATCATCTTCTGAAAACGCAGGAGGTCGATACGGGTCGTTCACCAGCACACGAACCCCAAAACCTTGCAGCCGCTGGGCAAATGCCGAACCCATATTGCCAAAGCCAATTATACCAACGGTTTTTCCGCTGAGCTCGTTGCCACGGTTTGCCTCTCGTTTCCAAAGGCCTTGCCTAACCTCTCGGTCGGCCCGCGGCAGGTGATTCAGCAGGCTTAGCAACATGCCCAATGCATGTTCAGCAACGGCATCTCGGTTGCCTTCCGGTGCATGCAAGCATCGTATGCCAAGACCGGTAGCGGCTTCTACATCAATGTTTTCCATTCCTGCGCCTAAACGGGCTATGAAATTAAGGCCGGTTGCTTTCTTTAGAAATTCCTCCCGGATGGAGAATCGGCTCCGGATCACCATTCCCTTCGCGCCCGGAAATTTTCTCAACACTTGGTCTGCGCTCAGTTCATAAGCAGGCTCAACATACCAGCCTTGCATTTCCAGAAGTTGAGTGAGAAGGGGTGGAACGGTATCCAGTAGAAGGATCGTAGGCGGCTTTGCCCTCATATTATAACATACGACTGGTTAACAAGGCAATGTCATCTCCGAAGGGTAAATTTTGTCGGAAATTGTTAACCGCATCCATGATGCCCATATTGATATCCCGAACAGATCGGTCCTGCAGCGCACAAACGGTTTCCAACAGCAAGCCGGAACCAAAATCTTGTCCATCCGGATTTTCCTGCTCAACCAATCCATCGGTAAAACACACAATAAGACTGCCATGTGGAAGATAGAATATACCCTCTTTCAAGCTTGGTATTTCGGATAGCATGCCCAATCCAATGCATCCGGTTGTGAGCCATGTGCGTGCTGAATGGGAAAACAAAATGGGCGGATTATGCCCGGCATTGATGTAGGTCAACACGCGTGTAATGTAGTTGTACTTGGCCAAAAACAGCGTAATGAATTTTTCTCCTTTTGCGTTGTTTGAAACAAGCGTATTCAACTCGGAGATGATGTCTGGCAAGTGACTTCCGTTGCGGAAAAGAGCCCTGAGGTTGGCTTGGAAATTTGCCATAAGCAAAGCTGCCGAGACTCCCTTTCCCGATACATCTGCCATGCACATGACCATCTCATTATCGTTGATTTTGAAAAAGTCATAATAATCTCCTCCAACTTGCAGGTGAGGCTGATAGTAGGCATCTACCTCCAAATACTCATCGCGGGGCAGTTCCGATGGAAAGAGCATGTTTTGCATTTTGGATGCAAGCTCAAGCTCTTTGTTGGTGGCAATTTGCCGCATATATTCCTTCGCCAACTTTTTGTTTTCAATGGCTACAACCATAACGTTGGTGAGGGTTTGAATAAAAGGCAAATGTTTAATTGCCGCACTCATTCCCAATTTCTGTTCATCCAAATCCCCAACCAAAAGATAAGCCAATGATTGTGATTTATGAAACACCGGCACCACCATGTCGAATTCCCCTCCCAGATTATTTGGCAAAAGACCTACTTCTGCAATTTGTTTTATGTTCAACAGGTGCTCATCAATGGTCAGGGGTGCTTGGGTTTCCTGCATGCCATAACGCATAACGCATTTCCACTCGTGATCGTAGAGAAACAACGCCAGCTTTCCGATGTGCAATTCATGCACCAGTATTTCTTGATAAATGCGCAGCAACTGCTCCACGCTTTTGTTGCTGTTGATGGCCTTGGTAACCTCAAGCAATGCATGAAGCTTAACATCCGAGATGCGCTTCTTCTTCCCCAATGGTTTGGTTGCAAAGGTTGGAAAAGTTTGAAACGCAGATTCGTCGTTCGGGCGCTGCATGGCGTTGTGCTGTTCTACAAAAATACGAAAATGACGCAAGCCCTTGGTGCGCCCAAATGGGGTGCTTACCTTTGGATGCATGGCACAACATTTGGAGTTTGCGTTTTCCGCAGAATGGGCTGCGGCCATGGATGAGCGTGATCCACTCTCGGAATGGAGGACTCGTTTTCATTTTCCTCTGCACAACGGCGATGCCTGCGTATATTTTACCGGCAACTCCCTTGGGCTGCAGCCTACCAACACCCGCGCGTGGGTAGATCGGGAGTTGGATGCATGGGCCAGGTATGGGGTAGAGGGCCATTTCAAAGGCCATAATCCTTGGGTTTCGTATCACGAGATTCTCACCGAAGGAGCTGCACGTCTGGTAGGAGCAAAGCCCATAGAGGTGGTAATGATGAATCAGCTTACTTCCAACTTACATTTTTTGTTGATCTCGTTTTATCGCCCGGTCGGCAAGCGCATTCGGATTTTAACAGAAGCCAAAGCTTTCCCATCCGACCAATATGCCCTCGATGCTCAAATACGTCTTCATGGATTCGAACCTCAAGACGTTCTTATTGAACTGGAGCCCCGCGCTGGTGAGCATGCCTTAAGATCCGAAGACATTCTAAGTGCCATTCATGAACACGGCGAAACGCTAGCGTTGGTATTTTTTGGCGGTGTTAATTATTATAGTGGAGAAGTTATGCCCATGAAAGTCATCGTTTCCGCTGCACACGAAGCGGGGGCGCAGGTGGGATTCAACTTGGCGCATGCGGCCGGTAATCTACCCGTGCAGCTCCACGATTGGGACGTTGATTTTGCCGTATGGTGTTCCTATAAATATCTAAACTCCGGTCCCGGTGGGGTTGCCGGTGCTTTTGTTCATGAGCGCTATGCGCAACGCTTCGATTTACCGCGACTGAGCGGTTGGTGGGGACACGATAAGGAAACACGTTTTCAAATGGATCGGCGCTTCATTCCCCTGACCGGCGCCGAAGGATGGCAAGTGAGCAATGCCCCTGTGCTCTCTATGGCCGCCCACAAAGCAAGTTTGGAGTATTTCGATCAGGTAGGCATGGATGCCCTGCGAAGGAAAAGCCTAATGCTCACGCCGTATCTTCGTTTTGTGCTCGAACGCTTCACAGAAAAGTTCGGCTTTACCATCATCACCCCTTCAAACCCAGAGCAGCACGGTTGCCAGATATCGGTTCTGGCTCATAAAAATGGAAGAGCGCTGTTTGAATGGCTTACGCAGCACGGTGTCATCACCGATTGGCGCGAACCCAACGTGATTCGCATGGCTCCTGTTCCATTTTACAACAGCTTCACCGACGTGTATCGCCTAGGTGAATTGCTCGAAGGATTTTCAGGCTAATTAGGATGGTATCCTCCAGCCAAAGATGACCTTAATTTATTCGTGGAAATTGAGGATGGAGTGACCACCATCCAACAGGTACTTGTCTTTCCGGAAAATGGTTAGGTCCGCCTGAACCATTTCGCGCACAAGCTCTTCAACGGTTGTTTTTGGCTCCCAACCCAACTCGGCTTTTGCCTTGGAGGCATCGCCAATTAAGAGATCAACCTCGGTAGGACGGAAGTAGCGAGGATCGATCTCCACCAACACCTTTCCGTCGGCTTTATTGATGCCTTTCTCTTCTTCGCCAGAGCCCTGCCACTCCAGGGTTATACCC
>JBEIVB010000076.1:0-12514 GCA_040374085.1 Flavobacteriales bacterium
AAACTACTTTCATAAAATGAATGCGAAGTGGGGCCTTCCGGTTATAGTGCAGCAATTTGTTTCTGGAACTGAAGTGAACGTAACCGCCATTGGCGACGGAAAAGGGCGCTGCGTAGGTGCTGTGCCTATGCGCAAACTATACATTACCGACAAAGGCAAGGCTTGGGCGGGCATCAGCCTAGAATACCCAACTCTCATCGAAATTGCGCACCGCGTTATTGGCAACTCTCATTGGCGAGGCGGAACTGAGTTGGAATTCATCAAAACCAATGAAGGTGAATATTACCTTTTGGAAATAAATCCTCGTTTCCCTGCATGGGTTTATTTGGCTGCAGGTTGTGGCCAAAACCATCCTGAGCAATTGGTTTCTCTTGCGTTGGGAGAGTCGGTTGAAACCCTTGAGAAATACGATACAGGAAAACTGTTCGTACGATATTCTTACGACCTCATTGTAAACCTATCAGAATTCGAAAAAATCTCCACAACAGGAGAACTATAATCACGTCATGAGCAAGCTGCCTTACGAACGTCCCGTTATTCAAAAACTGAATACCGGAACCATGAATAAATTCGGAACTCGCACCGAATATGCCCCGGTAACCCACGTCGATGGAGTGGCGGTGAAAGATATCATTCGAGCGTATGGTTCCCCCTGCTTTGTATTGTCTGAACGCCAAATCCGGAAGAACTATCAAGGAGCAGTGCGTGCGTTCAAAACACGCTATCCCAAGGTGCAATTCGCTTGGAGCTACAAAACCAATTATCTGAATGCGGTATGCAACGTGTTTCACCAAGAAGGTGCTTGGGCTGAAGTGGTATCGGGGTTTGAATACAACAAAGCCCTAAAAAACGGTGTTCCCGGCTCAAAAATTTTGTTCAATGGACCCGAGAAAACCAAAGAGGATCTGCAACAGGCAATTGATAATGAATCGCCCATACACATCGACCATTTCGATGAGCTCTATGAAATTGCAGCCCTAGTTGAATCCGGCAAAAAGAAAGCGAAGGTTGCCATTCGGGTAAACATGGATACCGGAGTATATCCCATTTGGGATCGATTTGGATTCAACTATGAAAACGGACAAGCCTGGAATGCAATCCTCAAAATCATGTCGAATCCAAACATGGATTTGATTGGATTGCATTGCCACATTGGAACCTTTATGCTGAGTGCCCAAGCCTATGCCATTGCAGCCTCCAAGTTGTGTGACCTGGCTTTCCACATTCGGCAAAAATTCAATAAAGCCATTCAGTACCTCGATCTTGGTGGCGGGTTTGCAAGTACCAACACGCTGAAAGGATCGTACCTACAAGGGGCCGATGTCGTGCCCACGATTGATGAATACGCTGAAGCCATTACTTCCACCATATTAAGCTTTGGGTTCAAATCAACCGAATTACCCTTGCTGATGCTGGAAACCGGACGTTACCTAATCGACGATGCCGGCTTTTTGCTGGGAAGTGTATTGGCCAACAAGCGCTTAAGCGATGGCCGCAGGGCTACCATAATGGATTTTGGGGTTAACATCCTGTTCACGTCCTTTTGGTACAACCACAAAATATCACCTGCCCAAGAATTCAGTCATCACACAGAAGAATGTGTCTTGTACGGACCCTTGTGCATGAACATCGACGTGGTTCGAGAAAGCATCAGTTTGCCACTGCTCAACAAAGGCGACCATGTTGTGGTACACAAAGTTGGGGCCTACAACATGACCCAGTGGATGCAGTTCATCCAGATGAGGCCCAATGTGGTGATGATCGACACCGGAGGAGAAGTGCATCTCATTCGCGAATTTGAATCGCTTGAAACCATGTTGCGCTACGAGAGAATGCCCAAGCACCTGGAACGATTTAAGCTCTAATAAAAGTAACTTGGTGCAGGATATACCTGTATGCAAAACCCCAACGAAAAAAAAAGCGGTCTTTTTAACCTGATTGCGGATGGTTTCATCCACAGTTATGCTCAGATCTTTTTTTCGTTACACAAACCATTTGGACTGGTTATTCTTCTTTCTACATTCATTAATCCCCAAATAGGCATATTGGGAGCAACTGCGGTAGTCCTTACCAACGTTCTGGCCTATTTCAGCGGATTCGCTTTGCACGCCATAAGAGAGGGATTATATGGGTTCAACAGTTTATTGCTTGGGTTGGGATTAGCGGATCATTTTCAATGGAACACACCATTTGCATTGCTCTTCTTCGTGGCCATACTGCTGAACCTCATACTCACTGTTTGGTTGCACGGTGCCCTTTCTAAGCACCATCTGCCTTTTCTTTCCTTTCCCTTTCTCTTTACCTTTTGGATGGTATGCCTGGCTGCGGAAAAATTAACGGCCCTTCATCCGAATGCAGAAGGGGCGAACTTTTGGAAGGAACATGTTCCAACCGTATACCTTTGGCTGAGCCGCCCGGATGGTTGGCCCATTGCCGGGGGCCTCGTGGTGTATTGGAAAACTCTTGCAGGCACCTTCTTTCAAAACAACTTGATTAGCGGCATATTGATTTCAATAGGCCTTTGGTTTTTTTCGCGCATCGCCTTCTCTTTGAGTTTCATTGGATTCTTTCTGGCTTATTTCTTCTATCGGTTTTTAGGGGCCGATGTTTCGGATCTGAATCAGCACTTAATGGGTTCAAACTTTGTATTCCTTGCTATCGGAATAGGATGCTTTTATCTTATACCAAACCGCTTCAGCTATATTGCGGTGCTACTTTTGACACCCATTTTAGTTCTCATGCTCGTTTTCTTTGGGCAGGTCATGAGCATATTTGGACTACAGGCATATACCTTGGCCTTCAGCGTAGCGACCGTAACCTTTCTTTATTTCCTGCGACTGAGATGGAATCATCGGGGCCTTCACCTGGTACAAATCCAGTATTACCATGCCGAGAAAACCGTGTATAAGCATGTAACCTTTCAAGCACGCTTTTCTGCTGCCTTAGCTACCAAATTTTTCCTTCCCTTTTGGGGCAAGTGGAGGGTTTCTCAAGGATACAACGGCAGCATCACCCATTTGGGCGATTGGTCAAAAGCCCTTGACTTTGATGTGGTGGACGATGATGGCCATACATACCAGAACGGTGGACTCCGAAAAGAAGACTATTTCTGTTACAATAAACCCGTATTAGCCCCAGCAGACGGTTACGTGCACAGCATTGTAAATACCATTGACGACAACAGCATCTCAGACGTTAACCTCGAAGAAAATTGGGGAAACACCATCATCCTACATCACCTGAATGGTTTTTACAGCCAGCTGAGCCACTTAAAAAAAGACAGCTTTAAAACTTCTGTTGGCGAGTACGTGCGAAAGGGGCAAGTTTTGGCCGTGTGCGGAAACTCGGGGCGTTCACCCGAACCGCACATCCATTTCCAACTTCAAACTGAACCCAAGGTGGGGGCAAAAACCCTTGCCCACCCAATTGCCTATTACATGGAGCACTCGTCAAACGGGATTTCCTTGCGCATCAACCAAGTACCAAAAGAACAACAAACGATATCAAACGTAGAGGAGAGCCGTTTGTTAAAAGAAGCGTTCGATTGGATTCCCGGTAAAAGCATAACATACATGTGGTATGAAAACGATATCGTGCGCAATACCGAAACCTGGGAAGTTTTTACCGATGCATGGAATCGGACTTACTTATGGTGCGCTGAAACTGAGAGTACTGCATATTTTACAAACGACGGTACTGTGTTTTTCTTCACCGATTTTGAAGGCAAACAAGACTCGTTGCTCTTTTCCTTTTATTTGGCGTTTCAGCGTGTATTTCTGGCTTATTATCCAAATGTTGTAATAGAAGATGAGGTTCCGCTCATTCACTTCCAGCCGAATGCAACACGTTGGTTGCAAGATTTGGTAGCACCGTTCTATCTCTTTACCCGCGCAGGCTTCCGACAATGGGCCGGTGAGGCAGACAACCCCATTCAACCATCCAGAATGATGTTGAATACTGAAATAAACGTGCATGTATTTTCCCGCCCAACCGAGCGTCTTCATGCTGAGGGCGAATTATTAGGCGGTGCAATGCATGCGTTTACCTTTAACACCTCCCGGACATGCATTCGCGCTTTGCGTTCCTCTTAATCATCGGTTGCTGGGCTAACCTAGTTAAAGCCGGGCCTCCCTCAAGGGCAGGTTATGTAGACAGCCTAACCTACCGCCTCTATCTGGAGGGGAAATTCGATTCATTGGATTGGGTGGGGCATGAGGCCATAGCATCCGGAATTGAATTTCCTTACCTAAATCTTCGTTTGGGCATAGTTGCCATTTCAAGATCCAACTTTGTAAAAGCCATCCGACATCTTACACGTGCCCGAGTGGGTCTTCCAAACAACAACATCAACGATGCCTATCTCTCGCGTGCATATCAATTAATGGGTTGGGGCGACGAGGCACATGCCCTAGGATTGAGGCCGGGCGTGGAACGTTTCAGGTTGGAACATATAAGTTTAAGTGCATCCTATTTGTTGTCCAACAATCAATTGAAAAATGGCGGGATGGACATTTTGGGCAGTGGCAAATATGCAAGCACAACTCGATTTAACGACGGCTTTGTTCGGACCTTTCAGGCCCGCGCAGGACTTGGCAAGCACCTTCATGTGAGACTGCTGGGAACCGTAAACAACATGCAATCAAGTTCGGAAATACGGGCAGCCACAACCAACAGCAATACGCCTATTATTTATGATATTCCGCGTACCAGCACCCAGATTTTTGGTGAGCTGACGTACCAACACAACTCCAATTGGGCTATTTCCTTCAGCATTCATCAGCTTTCTCAGCAGTATGATTACGTTGATACACGCTACGATGCTCTCGCCAATCGATACGATGCAGTTCTCCACCTTCGAAAACTTCAGAGCCTTTTGGGCTCGGTTCAGGCAAACTATACCTGCGGCAATACCAAATGGTTGCTGGGGGTATCAAACGCAAACCTCGACTCTGCTCAACAGCAGCAGGTCGATCTGGGTGTTGAATGGTACCCGCTTGGCAACCTTAATCTGTATTTGATTGGAAGAACTTCGGTTTTGGACAACGGCACAGGATGGAAGCCGCTGGCCTTCGCAAAAATCGGGGTAAAGGTGCTGCCCAAATTGTGGTTGGAGGGATTCTGCCTCTCCGGTCAAATGCGGAACTACCAAGCTGGCAATGGCTCGGTTATCTTCAATCTTCCCAACGACGCAAACTTTTTCTCCGGTGCCAGCCTTCTGCTGCCCCTCGGTTCATTTGTTTGGGGCCTAAACTACAGTGTAATGCCGTTGAAAGCATCGTACTATACCCTAACCGCTGACAACCTCAATTTGAATACCACCACCTACTCCTACCTGAATCAACTCTTTTCTTTAACCCTCAAATGGAATGTGAACCCATGAAGACCAGCGCCCTATTTCTATTTTCTCTTGCCATTCTAACCGTTCAAGCACAAGATTGGAATGTTGTACAGAAAGCCTTTTCCACAAGCTACTCCCTCGAAACAGCCGGAAAATACGATGGGGCAGCTTCAGAAATTCTTCGCATCTATAAAGAAGATTCCTATGAAATAAACGTCCGACTGGGCTGGTTGCACTACTTGGCGGGGCAATTCAATGAATCGGAGGGGTATTATCAAAAAGCAATAAAAGTTGCTCCAAAAGCGGTAGATCCTATTTTGGGTATTGTGTATCCACTTTCCGCTCAGAACAAATGGGATGAGGTAGTGAAGCATTACCAAACCATTCTCAAACTTGATCCAAGAAACACCACGGTAAACTACCGCATGGGGATGATTTTCTACAATCGAAAAGACTATACAAATGCAAAAAACTTCTTCACTGAAGTTCTTACCCTTTATCCATTCGATTACGATTGCACCGTGATGTTGGCTTGGTGCCAGTTGCAATTGGCTGCATATTCAGAGGCCAAGACTTTATTCCAGAAAGCGCTTGTGGCAAGGCCTGGAGACAAGTCGGCAACAGAGGGTTTGGGTTTGATAAAATAAACCCGGCATACAGTTTTCGATAAGAGAGGAACTTTATTCCAGTTTGCGAATCACCACTTTGGTGATCACATATTTACCCTCATCTTTTTGAAGGTAAAGAGCCTCTGTTAACGTAATAGAAGCCAGCTTAAGCTCAAGCCCCACAAAGAGAGCAGCTTCCTCTCCTTCCTCCATCATCTTGCTTTCTATTAGATCAACCGAAACGGGTTTCCCAAACTCACGAAACAACTGCTCATGGTTTTTCACCTTTTCAGCGTTTTCCTGAGCTTCCGAACCACCAAAAAAAGGCGCCAAGCTTTCGGCATTGCCATTTTTCAACTCAGTGATGTAAAGGTTCACCTGCTCTTTTGCTTTAGCCTGGTCAAATGAAGGCCTGCACCCCATGAATAAGGAAATGGAAAAAATAAACAAGAGGAGATTTTTCATGAGATCAAGTTTAATCGAAATATTCTCGCATGCGAGAAAAAAATCCACGCTCTTTGGCGGAAGGATTGGGTTTGAATGATTCGGCATCGCGCCATTTTTCGAGCTGAGCCTTTTCTTCCTTGGAAAGGGTTTGAGGGGTCCAGACTTGTATGTTCACCAATAAATCACCCCGCTCATAGCCTTGAACGCTGGGTAGGCCTTTCCCTTTGAGTTTCAGCACTTTCCCGCTTTGGGTTCCGGCATCCAACTTCACCTTTGCTTTCCCCTCCAAAGTAGGCACCTCAAGTTGCGTGCCTAAAGCCGCATCTGGAATGCTGATGAATTGATTGTAAAGAAGATTATTTCCATCGCGTTTGAGTAAGGCATGTGGAGTTTCTTCAATGGCGATTAGCAGATCTCCGGGATAACCTCCTCGTGGAGCAGCATTGCCTTTCCCACTCATAGAAAGCTGCATGCCCTCCGCAACTCCCGCAGGAATGTTGATAGAGATTACATCCTCTCCTTTTACAATGCCATCACCATAGCAGGTCTTACATTTTTCCTGAATGGTACGTCCTTCGCCAGAACAAGTGGGGCAGGTAGACGCCGTTTGCATGCGCCCCAAAATGGTTTGCATGACTTGCGTAACCTGACCGCTTCCACGACAAGTTGAGCAGGTTGAAAAACCACTGCCCCCTTGTGCACCGGTTCCACTGCATGGCTTACAGGCAATGTATTTGTTTACTTTAATTTTTTTCTCAATGCCTTGCGCAATTTCTTCTAGGGTTAGTTTCACCTTCACCCGAATGTTGCTTCCTTTATTCACTCTGCGGCCGCCTTGGCCGCCCCCACCAAATCCACCGAAACCGCCGCCACCGAAGATGTCACCAAACGCACTGAAGATATCGTCCATGTTGGAGAAACCTGCTCCTGAGCTGGCTCCGCCACCCATACCTGAGTGGCCAAACTGATCGTACCGTTGCCGTTTCTCAGAAGTACTGAGCACATCATACGCCTCTGCGGCCTCTTTAAACTTCTCCTCTGCTTCCTTATCGCCCGGGTTCTTGTCGGGATGGTATTTCATAGCAAGCTTACGATATGCCTTTTTTATTTCGGCTTCGTCGGCATTGCGGCCTACACCAAGAATTTCATAATAATCGCGCTTGCTCATAACCTTTGTAAATTCAACTGCCTACAACAACTTTTGCATATCGTATTACTTTCCCATTCAGCGCATATCCCTTCTCAACCTCATCGATTACCTTCCCCTTCATCTCCTCTACCTGAGCCGGAACTTGGGTTATTGCCTCATGCAACTCAGGGTCGAAGACTTGGTGCATACTCGACATCTCCTCCAACCCTTTCTGAACCAGGATGGAACGGAACTTTTGAAAAATCAAGTTCACCCCTTCTTTCAGCGCCGCTGTATCCTGCAGGGTTTCCATGGAGCGAAGACCACGCTCAAAATCATCCAACACAGGCAGAACGGCCTTCATGAAATCCTCGCCGGCGAACTTGGTTGCATCCAGTTTTTCGCGGGCGGTGCGTCTACGGTAATTGTCAAACTCGCTGTACAAGCGGGTAAACTTGTCCTCCCACTCCGTCACCTTGGCAGAAAGTGCCTGTACATCCTTACCCGAGTCCTCATTGGCCAATGCATCCATGACCTTGTCTGCTTCGGCTTCTGCAACGTCTTTTACCCGTTCGTTGGGCAGTGGCTGGGGTGTTTCTTCGCTGTGTTGTTCAGATTGGGTGTGATCCATGGGTCAAAAACTTTTTAGGATTTTAAGCAAGTTGCCGATTGGCAAATATGCTGCCACACAAATAAATTCCGACAGATTGTCACCCATTTTCTGAGCATCAGAATGGGGCGGGGAACGAAGCAGAAAGCCTTACCTTGTGGGCCTAAAGCATGCATTCGATTCTGCTCTCCGGTGCCTCAGGCCTTGCCGGCTCCCACATCCTGCGGCACTTACTCCTCAGCGGCCGCAACGTTTGGGCGTTGGGAGTTTCCCCTGCACAAATTCAGGCAATGCAAACCCATTGGCAAAAGCATTTCCCGGATGAGAGGCTCTTATTAAACCGGGTAAACTGGCTTCCGGACCGACTCGAAGACCTTTCTTCCATGACTTGTCCCGATGCATCCATCCAAACCTTTGTGCATGCTGCCGGTCTTGTTTCGTTTGAGCCATCCAATAGGCTGCGCCTTTATGCTGTTAACGCACAAGGAACAGCCCATGCAGTAAATGCAGCATTGAGTTGGGGCTTAAAACGATTTGTGCACATCGGTTCCATCGCCACGCTAAAACCGCCCGGAGTGCAAGCCGGTCCCACTCCACCCTTCCCAAAAACAGGAAGTCCATACGCACAATCAAAGTACTTAGCCGACCTCGAGATTCAACGTGGGGCTGTAGAAGGGTTGGAAACCCTGATTCTCCACCCATCCATCCTATTGGGCATACACGATTGGAAAAAAGGCAGCAACCAAATGATCCACAGAGCAGCCGAAGGACTTCGGTTTTACACCGATGGGAGCAACGGTTTTGTGGGTGCAGACGATCTGGCTCGCATGGTTGTGCAGGCTGAAGAGAAACAGCTTACCGGGGCTTTTGTGGTTTCTTCTGAATCGTGGAAATACCGCCGCCTTTTTGACGTTCTACTCGGTCATTTTGAGCATCCGCCCGCTCCTTTTCATGCCGGTCCGTTCTTGAGTGGCCTGTATTGGCGCACGGAATGGTTGCTCTCCAAAATCAAGGGACGAAGATCATTGGTGACCCGCTTCTCAGCTAAAAGCGCTCAAACAGAACGCAGTTGGGACGGAAGTCCTGTCTTGGAGGCCATGCCCGGCTTCGCCTATGAACCCTTACCATCCTTGCTTAAGCGCCTTGCAAAAGCCTATATCCTGGACCAAACCCGTTAAAGAACGTTGAAAAATCAGAAAATCCGTGGAGTTTGCACCAGCAGGGTATTTTTGTAAGCGAAAATGAGCTCAACTGCAAATCCCGTACTTAGGCAGAAACTGGATGCCTTCATCCGGAAATATTATCAGAACAAACTGATAAGAGGCGGGATTTATGCATCCGGGTTATTGCTCATGCTGCTGTTGGTTCTACTCCTAGGTGAGTGGTTTGGGCAATTTGGTGTGGGCCTTCGCACGGTACTCTTCTACTCCTGGTGGGTGGCTTTTATGAGTGTTACCGCAGTATACATCCTTATGCCCCTTTCCAAGCTTTTGCGCATTGGATCCGTTATAACCGATGAGGCTGCAGCTCAAATCATTGGAAAACATTTTCCGGAAGTGGCCGATAAGTTGCTCAACACCCTTCAATTGCAAGCCAAGGCGGTTGAAGAAGTAGGCGGCAGCCAGGCACTTCTTTTGGCCAGCATCGAGCAACGCACCCAAAGCTTATCGCCCATCCCATTTGTTCAAGCGGTAAACCTCACCGAAAACAAACGATATGCATGGCTTGCCTTGGTGCCACTTGCCTTACTGGTAGGGATTTGGACTTCCTTCCCTTCCGCACTGGGCGATGCCGCGCACAAGCTGGTACAACACCGGCAGTACTTTGAAAAACCCATGCCCTACTCCATTCGCATCCTAAATTCACGCTTGCAGGGAGTGCAGGGAACCGACGCCACCATCTCAGTAGAGGTAAACGGAGCCACCTTGCCCGAAGCTCTTTTCCTCCAGCTGCGCGAGGACGAAATCAAAATGGACAAGGCCAATAAGCAACATTTCAATTATACCGTTCACAACCTCCAAGAAAGTTTCACCTTCACGTTCATGGCAGACGGGCACAGAACCAAGCCCTATACGTTTAAGGTCATCCCAAACCCATCTTTGGTTTCTTTTGAGGTTGCATTAGAGCCTCCGCCATACACACAAAAGCCCAAAGAAAACTTGGCAAACGTAGGAGACGTTACAGTACCTGCCGGTTCGCGAATCACCTGGAAGCTAAAGGCAACCCATGCCGATCTCCTCCTACTCGATGATGGAAAAAACACCCAGACCATAAACAAAATTGGCGAAAGCACCTTCCAGCTCAGCCAACGCTATTTGGAACCACAGGCCTTTTCCATTCGCCCAGCAAATCAATGGATTCGCGCCGCAGAAGCCCTGCCTTTCCATGTAAACATCATACCCGACCAATTTCCAACGGTACAAGTTGAAGAAAGAATGGACAGTCTTTCGCCCTTGATGCGGTTCTTTCGTGTGGAGATCAAAGACGATTACGGATTCTCGAAATTGGAATTGGTTTACCAGAAGGAAAAGGGAAATGATAAAAACCAACCGTTGCAACGTAAGAAACTGGCCATTAACACCCGTGGCGAGGTTCAGCAATTGGTGTTACCTTGGAATTTGGGAGAATTGAACCTCGAACCGGGCGACAACCTAACGTATTACTTTGAAGTATGGGATAACGATGGCGTTCATGGACCCAAATGCAGCCGCAGTCCAGCCGAACGTTTCCATGCCAATACGCTCGAAGAACTTGCGGAGAAAGCCGAGCGAAGTGCCGATAAAACACGTTCCGATTTGCAGGAAACGTTGAAATCCTCTCGTGAAATTCAAAAAGAAATTCAGGAATTGAACAAGAAACTCTTGGATAAAAAACTTTTATCTTATGAGGAGATAAAGCGTTTGAATGCTCTGATGAACAAGCAGCAGCAAATCGAACAAAAACTTAAGCAAATCCAAAACGAACAGCAAAAACAACAAGCCGAACAACAACAGTTTCCTCCCAAAGAGAACACTCTCCTCGAAAAACAAAAGCAACTGGAAGACCTCTTCAACCAAGTAGTACCAGAGGATTTGAAAGAAAAAATGAAAGAGCTCCAGGAGCTTCTCAAGAACATGGACAAGGATAAGGTCCAAGAGAAGCTGGAAGATATGAAATGGGATGCGCGCGACATGGAGAAGGAACTCGAGCGTAGCCTGCAAGTGTTTAAACAACTTGAGTTTGAACAAAAACTTAAGGCAACCACCGATAAGATAGACGATATGGCCAAGCGTCAAGAGGATTTAGCCAAACAAACCGAGGAGAAGCAAGGCAGCAGCGAAGACCTTAAAAAAGCGCAAGAGGATTTGAACAAGGAAGCGGAGAAACTGAAGGAAGACCTGAAGAAACTCGATGAGAAAGCCAAGGAGGCAGGTTTAGAAGACCTCGATCAGTTGGGTGAAAAGATGGAGGAAAAGCGCCAGGATTTGTCCAAGGACATGGAGAACAGCTCCGAACAACTCCAGCAAAAGAAAAACAAGAAAGCGGCGGAGAACCAAAAAACCGCTGCCCAAAAAATGAAACAGATGTCAGCTCAACTCAATGCAATGGCCTCTGAATCAGAGGAGGAGCAGCAGGAGGAGGACATGAATGCATTGAGGGAAATTTTGGAGAATCTCATTCGCCTTTCCTTTGGTCAAGAGGATTTGATGAAGCGTTTGGGCCAGGTAGACCGCCAAAACCCCCTCTACGTCAAAATAACACAAGAGCAAAAAAAGCTGAAAGATGATGCCGGGATGATTGAAGACTCCCTGTATGCACTGAGCAAGCGTCAGGCTCAGATTGCTCCATTGGTGAATCGGGAAATTGCCGAGATCAACAAAAACATGGAGAAAGCGATCTCGAAAATGGCGGAGCGTCAGGTGCCGGAGGCCATGGGACGTCAGCAATATGTTATGACGGCCACCAACAATCTGGCGCTGATGCTGAGCGAAAGCTTGGAGCAAATGCAGCAACAGATGCAAATGAAATCGAGTGGCTCTGGGAAAGGCAAATGCAAGAAGCCCGGAGGAAGTGGCAGCGGTAAAGGCTCAAAGCCATCTGCAGCGCAAATGAAGAAGATGCAGGAGCAAATCAACCAACAGATTGAGAAGCTAAAATCGCAATTGGAAAAAGAAAAAGCGCAGCAATCAGGCGGTAAAAAAGATGGGAGCAAACCGGGTGAAAAGGGACAGAAAGGCAGTGGTGGTCAGATGGGCGGCAATGGAACCAGCGAGCAACTGGCTAAGTTGGCGGCTCAGCAGGAGGCCCTCAGAAGAGCCGTACAACAACAATCCGAGCTATTAAACAAAGACGGAAAACAGGGCAACGGCGCCCTTCAGAAGCTGGCTGAAAAAATGGAGCAA
>JBEIVB010000210.1:0-2448 GCA_040374085.1 Flavobacteriales bacterium
AAGAACCTGTATGAGCTTTAACCAAAACACCCTTGCCCGCTACATGAACGGGCTGAAATGGCAGACCACGGGAAACCTGTGTATAGATGCGTGTATGAGTGCTATCCATTACGAGCGCGTGAAGCGCGGACTACCCATCAAAGCGATAAAGGTATCTACATATTATTGGCACAAAGCCCTTGAATGGGTGGAGGCAAAATATAAGAGCGGAGAGATGACCGTTGAGCAGTTTCATAACATCATGGAGAGCCAATGCTTTACTTTGGATGGGGTGGAGGTGTACCCATCGGGGGTGCTATCTGCCACCGCTCCGATGTTCTTCGAATACTGGCCCAAGAACCAAGAGCTAAACTAAATGGCATCGCCACTTGACTACGACTTTGAAGCACTATTGAGCGCGATAGCGGCAGGCATCGTTAACACCGATGAGCTGCCCGTTGGGCTTTATATGAAGACCGTCGAGTACCTCAACAAAGGCGTGGTGGAAGGATGGGAGATGGCCACATCTTACCTTCCAGACGAGGAGCTTCTGGCCGAGTTGCAGAGCGGCATCTATGAGTTCAGCGCGGCAAAGACCTACCAAAGCGTGAGCCAGTTGCAAAAGCTCAGCAAGCTGTTGGTGAAGGAGGGCAGGATAGCATCATACAGCGAGTTCCGGCAAGGTGCATCGAAGGTATTAGATGCCTTTTATGATAACTATCTGCAAACCGAGTACAACACAGCCATAGGACAGGCGCAGAATGCGCGTAAGTGGAGCGACTTTGAGCAGGACAAAGAGAACTTCGACTACCTTGTGTATGATGCCATAATCGACCCGAACACGAGCGACATCTGCCGTCCGTTGGATGGGATTAAGCTGCCAGTTGATGACCCTTTTTGGAACACTCACTCACCGCTTAACCACTTCAACTGCCGCTGTTTGCTACGCAAAGAGAACGGAGGAAAGAAGACCAGTAAGGCCGATGTGAAGAAGGCATACGACACAACCATAGTGAAGATGGATGACACCTTCAAGATGAACCCCGGCAAAGCGGGGCAGGTGTTCACGAAAAAACATCCGTATTATGACGTTCCGAAGAAAGACAAATCGAAAATAAAGGATAATTTTGGCCTACCAAAGCCACCAAAACCGACCAAAGAATGAAGACAGCGTTGATTAAATATGAGTATGCCTCCGAGATTGTGAACCGCATTGCGGGGGAGCTGAAAGCCGAAAGGATGTATCGCAACTTCGCCAAC
Organism: Flavobacteriales bacterium; assembly: GCA_040374085.1. Taxonomy (GTDB): domain Bacteria; phylum Bacteroidota; class Bacteroidia; order UBA4408; family UBA4408; genus JBEIVB01. The sequence goes on from JBEIVB010000210.1 coordinate 1,240, forward strand.
CTCGCAAACTTCGCAGGCTTGTTTGGTGCTGAAGAGTATTTCCGGCATGAGGCGAAAGACGAGGGCGAACACATGGCCAAGCTATGCGCGTTCCTCAACGATTCGGGCGTTTCTTACCCCGTTCCGAACACACCCAATGTGGACTTCCCAGAGAGTTCGCGGTTGATCGACCTGCTGCGCAAGGCTTACGATGCCGAGGTGGAGCTTTACGATGCCTATCAGTCGTTGTGCAAGGCGTGTGGGATGGATGATATTACGGTTCACAACCTTTGCCTTGAGTTCGTCGAGATTCAGCGCAAGTCTGTCGCTGACTATTCCGATTTGATTGCCCGCTTGGAGCAGGAGGGCGATATTTATGCGTTTGATTTATACATGAAGAGCCTTGCCTGCTAAACCAAAGTTCAACCTCGACGAGGTGGCGAAGAGGTTCACCGCTGTTAAGCCGAAGCTGATGACAGATTTGGAGGCTATCTCTACGAACTTTTTTGTGAACTCATGGCGCATACAAGGCTGGGATAACGGGCAGGTAGAGAAGTGGCCGGAGGTAGAGCGCAGGAAACCCGGAACAGCGGCATATAAGAGCGCAACAAAAAGCGCAAGGGAGCGAGCTATACTTGTTGGAAAGGGAAGCGGAAAATTGAGACGGGCGTTCTACACACGTATAAAACGAATGGATATAATCCAAATCGCTAACTCCATGCCTTACGCAAAATTCCACAACGAAGGAGTTAACGGGATTGCGCACGTTAAGTCTCATCAACGGTGGGTAAAGTCTGGAGAGTACGAAGGCTCAGGTATTTACAACGTGAAGACCCGTAAAGAAAGGCGTGTTGAGCTGCAATACAAGCAGCAAGTGAAAGCCTATACGCGCAAGGTGCGGATACCTCAGCGGCAGTTTATGAACCACAGCCCTACCCTTGAGCGTCTGCAACAAAAGAGCATCGACAAACATATAAAAAGCTGCTTCAAATGAACGACTTCATCCAAGCGATACTAACCCTCCTCAGAAGCGTTGCGGACATTCAGCACGTTGCTATTTATAATCAGCAATATGAGCGCATCAACTCAGGCAACGAGGACGGGGAAGAGGGCTATCTCTTTGCTATGCCTGCCGTGTTCGTGGAGTTTGACTTCAGCACTATTCAGCTATTGGGCCAAGGCTATCAGTTATATGACCCCACTATCATCACCCTCCACATCGTTATGCAG
>JBEIVB010000174.1:0-3700 GCA_040374085.1 Flavobacteriales bacterium
AGCGTTTGTTTGCGCGCCCTGCCACCCGCTACTCCACAAATGTGTTGCAGCATGACCTGCAAACGGGAAGCAATGGGTTGATGCAATCCTTCTGGAATAGACGCCGCGTTCGGTTGACCCAGGAAACTGTGGTTCCAACTGACTGGAAAGCTCAGGTTAGAAGTCCATTAAGCATTCAGACGCCTAAGGGCGGCGTTAATGGCTTGTTGCAGCCCTCACCTGTACTGAACCTACCTGTGCTCTCCTTTCGGGTAACCGGTCCTTCTCAGGAGGACATACAAATGGAAAAACGAAAGATCAACATTCACAACTATCCATTCGAAGGTTCTCCTTCGCCGGTTTCTGCAGCACCTGAGGTTGAGCCTAAGAAGCTAGGCACATTGGATACCGCAGCTATAAAATCCGAGAGCAAGGCGGTGGAATCATCTGGGGGCGGAACATTTAAATTGCCCAAACAGCTCAACTACTTCCGTTTCTTTACCCTCGACCAAGTAGTTACCCAGTTCAACAACAATTTTATCAATCAAACGTATCAAAAATATACCGGAGGAGCCTTCTTTTTCAACCCCGGATTAACCGGTATGGTTCAGTTTGGCTTGAGCGATGTGTTCGAAAACTACCGCATTTCCGGTGGGTTCAAGCTCTCTGCCGATTTGCGATCGAATGAGTTTCTGCTTTCCTATGAGGACCGTTCTAAGCGTCTAGACAAGCAATACACGTTCTACCGCCAAAGCTTTCCCACCAACAACTCGGATGGTACCAAAGTTTTGTCGCATCTGTTGAGCTATGCTTTGAAGTATCCTTTTTCGGAGGTCAGTTCCTGGCGCAACACCCTTACCGTGCGCAGCGATCGTTCGGTGACCCTTACCGCCGACGATGCTTCTCTGCGGGCACCCAATACATATGAGTATTGGGCTACACTTAAAACGGAGTATGTGTTCGACAACTCCCGCGAAAAGGCCATTAACATCTACAACGGTTTCAGGGCTAAGGCCTTTGCCGAATACTTCAATCAGTTGAATGAGTCGAGCAAGAACCTCACGGTTTTTGGATTCGATGCTCGTTATTATCAAAAAATTTACCGCAACCTAATCTTTGCGTGCCGGATAGCCGGTAGTTCCAGTTTCGGTACACAGAAGCTCATCTACTATTTGGGCTCGGTTGACAACTGGTTAAACCTGAGCACGCGCAATCCCACCTTCGACCGCAGGGTGCCGGTGGATCCTACCCAGAACTATGCCTTTCAAGCGTTAGCCACGAACCTCCGCGGATTCTCTCAAAACATTCGAAATGGAAACAGCTTTTTGGTTATGAATTATGAGCTTCGCTTTCCTGTATTTACCGTGTTGAGCAACAAACCTTTGCGCTCCGACTTCCTAACCAACTTCCAAGTTGTAGGATTTTACGACGTTGGCTCTGCTTGGAAAGATGTAAACCCCTTCAAAACAGACAATACCTATACCATACAGGAAGTGCGTGCATACCCCGTTACCGTAACTCTTCAAAGCCGCAGGCAGCCTATTGTATCGGGCTACGGTTTTGGTTTGCGGAGTCGTTTGTTTGGGTACTTCGTGCGCACCGATTGGGCATGGGGCATGGACGAAGGAGCTACTACTCCCCGAATGTTTTACCTTTCACTTTCAACTGATTTTTAACATGCAAGAAGTTGTAATATTACTCGTTGTGGGCTTGTTGGCCGGTATTTTAAGTGGAATGGTAGGAATCGGTGGAGGAATCCTGATTGTGCCGGCTCTGGTTTATTTCCTGCATTTTTCTCAAACCAAGGCCCAAGGAACCACTTTGTTTTTGTTTGTGCTTCCGGTAGGAATTTTGGGTGCCTACAACTACTACAAAACAGGAAACCTCGACATCCGTACTGCGTTGCTGATTGCCTCAACTTTTGTATTTGGTAGTTTCATTGGTTCCAAATTCACTTTGTCTATGGATCAGAATACGGTGAAGCGCATCTTCGCAGTCCTGATTTTGCTCATCTCGCTTAAAATGCTCACAGACAAGTGAAGGAGCCATGGCTGCAGCGGCTGAAAGAGTTTGAGTCGTTTCTGAAGCTCGAGAAATCTCTTTCGCGCAATTCAGTAGAAGCCTACCGCCGCGATGTTTTAAAATTCAAACAGTTTTTGGAAGCTGAAGTTGCGGATACAGGTCCGCTGCAGGTGCAGCATGTGCACATTCAACAGTACTTGATTTGGCTGGGTAAGCAGAGAAGTTCCGCTACCTCTCAGGCCCGTTATCTTTCGGGTATAAAGGCATTTTATAAATTTCTGCTTCTCGAGAATGCGCTCGATCACGATCCAACGGAACTGGTGGAGGCCCCCTCCACGGCACGCAAACTTCCTCAGGTGTTGAGTACACAGGAAATCGATCGCATGGTGGCGGCCATCGACTTGAGTCAGCCTATGGGTAATAGAAATAAAGCTATGGTAGAGGTGTTGTATGGTTGCGGGTTGAGGGTGAGCGAACTGGTGGGGCTTTCTTTGGAGGATCTGCATCCTAATGAAGGGTTTATTCGGGTAATCGGTAAGGGAAACAAAGAAAGGCTGGTGCCATTTGCGCCTTTTACCCAGAAAGTGCTGAATTACTACATCGAACACGAGCGTCCTCACTCTGCATCAAGTGCTGAAACCCATCGTATCTTTCTCAACAAACGTGGCAAGCCCCTCAGTCGTGTAATGGTTTTTTTAGTTGTCAAAGATTTGGCAGAGAAGGCAGGAATAGAAAAAGAAATCAGTCCCCACACTTTTCGCCATTCCTTTGCCACCCATTTGGTGGAGGGCGGTGCAGATTTAAGGGCAGTGCAGGAGATGCTGGGGCATGAGAGCATTCTTACCACCGAAATTTATACCCACCTTCAAACCGATTACATGCGGAGCACCCTCTTGCAGTATCACCCTAGGTATTCCGGCAAGAAATGAACGTAATGGTTAAGCCCCGACCCAAAGTCGACCCAAGCGGCACATCCGATTTTTTTGAGTCGGTGTACGAGGTGGTTCGCCGCATACCTCATGGCAGGGTAACCACCTATGGAGCCATAGCCCGTTTTTTGGGGGCTGCCAAGGCCAGCCGCACGGTGGGTTATGCCATGAATGCCTCTCATCTTCACCCACAGCCCGTTCCGGCGCATCGCGTGGTGAACCGGCAAGGGATGCTCACCGGAAAGCACCATTTCCCCGGTCCCACCGCCATGGAGGAGCGCTTGGCTGCTGAAGGCATTCGGGTGGAACACGACCGAGTGGTGGAGTTCGACCGCCTTTTTTGGAATCCGGAAAGCCTTCTGAACGATGTCTGACGTACAGTTCCCCCAATATCGGCGATACCAAAACCGAAAATCTTGGTTCTGCCTCTTGAATCCGGGCCTATGGGTAGAGGTTCGGGTGTTTGGTCATCGCTACTCCATTCAGGAGCACAAAGCGCAACAATACCCCGAAAAGGTATGGTTCGCCGAAATGCTGGAAGGACGCGATGGGGTAGAGACCATAAGCCGGCAGGAGTACGATGCATTTTTATTGGAGTGCACACAGTCGCGCACATTGACCGATTTTTAACTTTGTACCCTCATCTTTTTACCATGCGCAAAATCTTCTCTCTCCTGGCTCAACTGGCATGCTCTGTTGCCGTTGCACAGCCCAATGTTTCTCTATCCCAGTTCGGCACAGCGAGCTTTTCCATGCCCGTTTGCGTTGCA
>JBEIVB010000234.1:0-1689 GCA_040374085.1 Flavobacteriales bacterium
CCTTGAGGGCCCGTTCTACCGAGGTGCTGGAGTTCCTTCATCAACAAAGCCGGGGCACCCTGCCGTTGGTGGGCGTTGGAGGCATCTCTCAGGCCCATCATGTGCGCGAGAAACTCCAGGCCGGCGCCCAACTGGTGCAGGTGTACAGCGGACTTGTGTACCAAGGTCCAACCTTGGTTCGGGAGCTCGTGAAGGGATTCTCTTGAACACCTCTTGGTAAGCCAGATGGGGTGCCCACCCAAAACGCGCCTTCCTTTCATAATCAAAAACACATAAAAAAAACGCTGCGGGTGGTGAACCTGCCCAACAAAACCATCTTTCACCCGGGCCCCAAATCCCGTAACTTTGGGGCATGAACCACGCCATCACCTGGGTAGAATGTCCGCGCGACGCCATGCAGGGCTTGCATACCTTTATTCCTACCGAAACCAAAATTGCCTACCTCAACACCCTCTTGCAGGTGGGCTTTCATACCCTTGATTTTGGGAGCTTTGTATCGCCCACTGCCATACCCCAGCTGCGCGACACCGCCGAAGTATTGAAAGGCTTGCACCTACAATCGAGCAGCACCCGATTGCTGGCCATAGTGGCCAACCTCAGGGGAGCTCAGGAGGCCTGCTCGCACGAAGCCATACACGACATAGGCTACCCCTTCTCCATCTCTGAAACCTTCCAGCAGCGAAACACCCATGCCTCTTTGGCCGAATCTCTGGAGCGAGTAGGTCAGATTCAGGACCTGTGCCGTGCATCGGGCAAGAGATTGGTGGTGTATCTATCCATGGCCTTTGGCAACCCCTATGAAGAGCCCTGGAGTGCAGCCCTGGCCGTGGAGTGGGGCAAACGATTGGCCGACATGGGCATAGGAATTCTGGCCCTTTCCGACACCATAGGCGTGGCCACCCCCGAAACCATAACGGAACTCTTTGGCACCCTCATGCCCGCCTTGCCCGAAGTGGAGTGGGGCGCGCACCTGCACAGCACCCCCGATTCTGCCCTTCCGAAGCTGGCCGCAGCCTGGGAGGCGGGTTGCAGGCGTTTCGATACCGCCATACACGGCTTTGGCGGTTGCCCAATGGCCAAAGATGACCTAACCGGCAACATGGCCACCGAAATTCTGCACGGTTATCTGCTGGAGCAGCATGGCCTCTCTCCTTTGCGCCAGGAGCCCTGGCAGCGCGCCCTGCAACAAGCCTGGGAAGTGTTTCCCAAGAGTTGAAGCGAAGGCGGCGGTTGACGGCCCTAATCCAAGACCGCTGTACGATGCAACACCCCCCGATTCATTGGGTGGGCAGAGGCCCATTGGGTGCAACAGGCAAGCTGGGCGCTAACTGCCGCGCCGCGCTTGGACTCTTAGCAGGCTTGGTTGAGAAATGCGGAGAATAGGGAGTGTATTTACCGCATATTTTGCGGAGAATAAAAGCCCATGTTCATCTACAGCCTCAGGCACTGGGCATCGTTCAGCGCGCGTAATCGGAGGCTTTCGCTCTGAGGGTTCGATAAATGGCCACCTCCAACATGGGGTTTCGGAAAGCGTTGCTGTACGTTGCCGAAGCTTCTGCCCCCCATCGGGGTCCGATCTGCACCATTGCGCCCAGAGCAAAAGCAGCGGGCAAGCCCGCATTGAAAGCGGCGGCGGTTTCGGTGGGCCGTTTGTTGAATCGGCTGATGCTTATAACGCCCAACCCTACC
>JBEIVB010000063.1:0-14995 GCA_040374085.1 Flavobacteriales bacterium
AGAAACCGGCGAAGGAGAACCTTCGAATGGATAGTTGTGAATGTTGATCTTTCGTTTTTCCATTTGTATGTCCTCCTGAGAAGGACCGGTTACCCGAAAGGAGAGCACCGGTAGGTTCAGTACAGGTGAGGGCTGCAACAAGCCCTTAACGCCGCCCTTAGGCGTCTGAATGCTTAATGGACTTCTAACCTGAGCTTTCCAGTCTGTTGGAATCACGGTTTCCTGGGTCAACCGAACGCGGCGTCTATTCCAGAAGGATTGCATCAACCCATTGCTTCCCGTTTGCAGGTCATGCTGCAACACATTTGTGGAGTAGCGGGTGGCAGGGCGCGCAAACAAACGCTGGCGGTAATGCTCGGTGGTATCTACGTATGCCAAGGTGCTGTCCAATAAGCCTACCCAACGATTGGTGGCGCCCACATAGTCGCCCAAAAAAGCAATCCCTGAAGTATCAAAGGGCAACACGCTCCGTTCTTGAATGCCCGGTGTTTGGGTTAAACGGGTGATGCCGGTTGGCCCCTTCTTACCCAAATCCATCAGATAAAGGTCATAGTCTTGCTGATAGAAGTCGGTGCCAGCCGAACCCTTTGGCCGAAGCGTATCGCTGTTCCGATTGGAAGAAAACACCACCCCTTTGCCCTGACGAACAAAACGCGGATCCAAATCATCGTAAACGTCCTGGGTTAAAGCCTCAGCGGAGTTGCTGCCAATGGTAAAGAGATACAAATCGGTGCGCCCTTTCGAAAAAGCACTCATCACAAAGCGCTTGCCATCGGGGGCATAAGAAAGATCCAATACCTTTTCGAAGGCATACAGGGGCGGCTTCACCTCCATAGTCTTCGACTCAAGATCATAGTACCGCAACACTACCTCCGATTTTTCCTCGGTAACAATAGCCAAACGCTGGCTGGCCGGATGCCACGCCATAAGAGGATAGGAATAATCTTGGATGCGATCTAAACGACGACCACCTCTGTGAATCACCCTGCGCTTTCCGGTTTCCCGATCTACAAGATAAACCCTGTATCGGCCCAAATGATGAGTTGCATAGGTGAGCCATTTGCCATCGGGACTCTGGCGAAATCGGCCCATACGCGGGCCGTTCAAGCGGCGGGGAAATGGACGGGCAGCAAGCTTTGGCAGAGGATCGGATTGCCGAGCCTGAGCCGAGAACCGATTTAGGTTTTGGCCATACCAATCTTGTATCAAACCTTTGATGGAGGTGCCTAAAATAAACGTAAACCCACTTTCCACATTTCGGCTGACACTGGCGAGGTAGACCAAATTGGGCACCACATCTTTCCCATAAGTCGCCACAATATGACGCCAAATGGATGCTCCGGCAAAAATGGCCTCCTCTCCTTCCAAACTATTGAAACGTTTGAATTTACCGGAAAGGACACCGTCCCGCAAGCGATTTTCATCTTGAATGTTCCAAGGGTGCGATAGGTAACGCACCAAGCCCTTAAAGTACCAATCGGGTAAATGCAACAACGTGCTGCTGCGCAGGATTTGTCTCCAGTTGCTGCCATAAATCCATTGGTTTAGTATGGCCTCTGCAACACCCGCCCGAATCTGCTCCTCAAAATGAGCATGATCATCTTCATAATATAAAAATACCTTAGACCCCACAATTTGGGCGTTTCCACCAATATTGGCCTGACCACCGGTTTGCAATCCAATATTGCTCTGACGAAAATCCGAAAGCTTGGGATACACTACAAATTCAAGGCGATCATCCAGGGCATACTCAAATTGGGTCTCCAACTCGGTAATGGTGCGCGGAAGAACCTCCGCTAGGTATTGGGTTATCTCTTTGCTGTTGGCGTAGAAATAAAGCTCGTATTTATCAAAGCGATAAAACTGCCAATCGGGCTGACTGAACTGAATGCGGTTCTTTCCAAAATCGTTCTGAAGCCCGTTGTAAAACTGAGCGTAACCAAGCAGCGGCATGAAGCATGCCCACCCGAACAAAACAACCCAACTGATTAAACGCCTCGATTTCATGAACCGTGCTAATATACGGCGAAATAAGCGGGAAACGACAGCCTACAAACCGGTCGGCTTATAAAAGGCCCCGATCGATCAAATAAATGATGGACTCTATTTCCTTGTCGTCTCCTTCGGGGTCGTACTCACTTTTGAGGTTCCCGTCGAAAAAGATGCTGACCGATTGCCAAAACACCGCGCTAAAACTTCCCCTCAACTCCTTAACCACGTTGTAAGCAGTAACACCGGTTTCGCGGTCTATGAGTTTCAGCAAAATGCGGCCTTGCGTAATGGTCATATTCTGCACTTCCTTAGAAAAATCGCGCTTGATTTCTTTCTCAACCCTGCGCATGAGGATCATCCGTTCTCCTTGTGACTTGTTCACCAATTGGTCGTTCAGTTCTTTATAACGTTTGCCGGCCAGGCGTGCATAAGGCAAAACCTTTTTTACATGATTGACCAATCGCCAATAATGTTTCTCTTGCCTCTTAGACTTGAATACATGACGATCTAGGATGAGGCAAGTAGGTAAATAAACATACGCCAACGTATCGTCTCCATCGATTATGTAAGGAAACTTTTGAGCAGGTTTTGCAAGGGAAATGGGCGGTATGGCTTTGTCGCCAATTATTTCCATTTGAGCTTGCGCAGGGCCGCCAAGTGCCAAAAGGAACGATACTACCACCAGAGGTTTCATGGGAATGGTTCTATGAACGGGGGATGTCGTTCAAAGCCTATGCCAAATTATGAAAATGCGTTCAAATCGCTGAGGGTTTGGGAAATGTTCTTCAGTCCATGGGCCAGGAGATTAGGCTCGGGGTAACCGAAACCCAGTCGGAAGAACGCATCGGAGAACCCAAACCAATGGCCCGGGCCAACGTAGGTTTTATGATGATGAAGAAGATTGGAGTGGAACTGCGTTGCATCCACATCATCGGTGAGTTTGAGAAAGCCTACTGCTCCTCCTTTTCCGAGGGAGCCTTTCACTTGTGTCTCGCTTTCCAGCCATTCCTCCACAATGCCTCTGTTGCGGGTCATGCTTTGGGCGGCTTCCGCCAAGAGTGCCTCGCGCTGCTGCCAGGCAATCCATGCCAATTGCTCATCCAAAATCCCGTTGCAGAGAATCACCTGTTCCTTAGCTGCCAGCAACTGGTGCATCAGGTGTTCGTTTTGGCACCAAATCCAGCCCATGCGCAATCCGGGAAGGCCCAGCGACTTGGAAACCGAAGAAACGCTTATTACGCGGTCGTTGAGCGCAGCTGCCGGCAAATGAAAAGGCCCCGGTGGAATGTGGCGATAGGTTTCATCCACCAAAAGCCAAATGTTGCGCTTGTGGCAAAAGTCCGCCAAAGCCATAAGCTCATCCCAGGGCATTACCCAGCCCGTTGGATTGTGCGGGGTAGTTATGCTGATGAGCGAGGTGTTGGGGCGAACTTTGCGAAAGATGGTTTCAAGTTGAAAAGACCACTCTCCATTCCACTCAAAATCAAGGGTTTGCATTTCGCAACCCAGTGCCCACGGGGTTTCCAGGTTGGTGGCATAGTTGGGGTGCATAACCAAAGCGTGGCTCCCCTGGGAGAGCAACACCCAATGCACGAGGAAAAGGGCACCGGCTGCACCGGGGGTGAGCAAAACATGCTCGGGGTTGTTGGTACCCAGCTCTCTAGACAGTTCCTTACGAAACTCAGGCAACCCTCGATGGTGGTGATAGGCCAACTCCAATGGCGGAAGGAGACCAAGGAAATCCTGAACCTTTCGGTCGGCCAAACTGCTTTCGGCCAAGTTAATGGAAACCGAAATGCCGAGTTCCTCGGGTGCCTCGGCCTCTATGGGCATGCGACGGATTTGCATAACGCGATATGAGGCAGCAATTTACGAACTTTGCCCCATGTCATCACACGCCGTTGTGCGCACCCACCAGGAGCCGGCTCTGGTGCTATGGGGCAGTCCCCGCGCGGAAGAAAGCTCAGCTGTGGACGATCTGCTGGAATGGCACCCTCAGATCTGGACAACACCAGAGGCCATACCCTTTACCGAAGCCCGAAATTTGAAACCCGATGGAAGGATTTCCAACCGTCAAGAACAGGAAAAAGGACCTCTGTTTTGGGTAATGGAGACCTTAGCATCGACCAAGATTCGGGAGATGAACCTAGTGCTGGGAATGGGCTATGAACCCGAACCGCTGTTGGATTTGGTACTGACTTGCCCCATTTCCGTAACCCTTTGGTGCCAAGGCTATCGCTATTTTCGGGCCATCCCTCCCACCCTTCGCCTTTGGGTTCAACCCCAAGGCACAGTTTCGGTATGGATCGACTCGCAATGGCAAGTGCAACCCATTGATTCAGAAGGATTTCATGCCTTGGAACTGAGCCAAGCCAGCCTTATCCGTTACCGCCCGTTTCCCAAAACCAACTCGATGTAAAAGAATTGTTACTTTTGGCCTTTGTAATGTTAACACACTGTTAAGCCTTGATTAGTCCCTTCAACCTAATGGCCCTTCTGTTGGCCTACCTAATGGGCTCCATACCCACAGCAGTTTGGATTGGGAAAATCTTTTATGGCATCGACGTGCGCGAATTCGGCAGCGGCAATGCCGGAGCCACAAACACCTTCCGTGTCTTGGGCAAAAAAGCCGGTATACCCGTTCTCCTTCTCGATGTGCTTAAAGGATATGGAGCCGTTCAAATGGCCACTTGGATGGGAGACCTAAGCCCCGGAAGCGACGCATTGGTTAACCTTCAACTTGCGCTTGGAATGGCTGCTTTTCTAGGACACCTTTTCCCGGTTTACGAAGGATTTCGAGGCGGCAAGGGTGTTGCAACCTTACTTGGTATCGTACTTGCCCTGCATTGGTCTTCAGCCTTGCTCTCCATAGCTTGCTTTCTGTTGGTTTTTATTCTAAGCGGGTATGTTTCCTTGGCATCCATTTCGGCAGCTCTGTTTTTTCCCATCTCCTTGGCTGTTATCTTTCAGGTAAACCAACCTACCCTGGTGCTGTTTGGATTCACCGTTAGCATTGTATTGCTTATAACACACCAAAAAAATATCGAGCGTTTATTAAAGAGGAAAGAGAAGCGAATGGTAAGCTGGAAAAGGTCCTGATTGAACAGGATTGAAACCTTACTCTTTTCCCCGCGTACAACGTTCTTGTGTTACAATCGCATCTGTGGCTCAATCGGGAATAGGAAGGTATATAACGGCATTGCTGAGCGCCCTTTTCATTGGGATGATTGCTCCGAGTGCCATAGCGCAAGGAGGGTTTGATTCGGAAAAAGAGCTCAAAACCAATGCGGGCAGGGCGTTCAACGACAACCGTTATTCCGAAGCATTACCGCTTTATTCTCAACTCTTAAGCCTTTACCCAAAGGATCCGGAAATCACCTATAGATACGGTGTATGCCTTCTCGAAACCGGCCAGGATCGGGAGAAAGCCATTTCTTATTTGTTTGCCGCCTCCACATCACCGAATGTTGATGAGGAGGTTTTCTTTTTTCTAGGAAAGGCCTTTCACCTGAATTATCGTTTTGATGAAGCCCTTGAAAACTATGGGATATTCAAATCCAAATCGTCGAAGCGAACCAATACGCGGCACGATGTAGAGAGGCAAATTGCCATGTGTGAAAATGGAAAGACCTTGTTGAGCAGCATCGGCGACTTGGTTGTTCTGCAAAAAAACTCGTTCCCCTTGTCGGACTACTTCAGGGCATACAACCTGGGCAAATCCGGTGAGCGCATCATACAAAAGCCGGAGGAGTTAAAGTCTTCTTTGGATAAAAAGAAGGGAGAAAACAGTCCGGTAATCGTTCAACCCAACCAGCGTTACCTCTACTTCGCCAGCTACGGAGATAAAGAAGAGAACGGGAAAGAACTCTACCGCATTGCCAAAGGCGAGCAGATGGACTTTAAGCGAGCCGAGCATTTGGGCAAGGTTGTGAACAGCCGGTTTGACGAGGATTTCCCTTATGCCACACCCGATGGTAAAACCTTGTTTTTCAGTTCAAAGGGCCACAACTCCATGGGAGGCTACGACGTGTTCAAATCGGAGTGGGATGAGAGCACCCAAGCATTTTTGCCCCCTGTAAACCTCGATTTTCCAATCAACACACCGGACGATGACTTGTTGTATGTGGTCAATACCGGAGAAGAAGTTGCTTTTTTTTCTAGCCGACGAAGCGCGGGCCCCGGAACCATTACGGTTTTCAAGATTAGGACCGAACGCCCTTCAGGCAACTTGGTATTGGTTAAAGGAATGTTCTACGCAGAGCAGGAAACCAACCATCCGGCGGCAAAGATTCAGGTGCGCAACCTCACCAATGGCCGAACGGTTGGCACCTACACCCCCAACCCAAAATCCGGCGACTTCCAGTTGATGTTGCGTGTGGGTCAGAAGTATGAGTACCGTGTTGAAACAGCGGGTTTTACCACCCAGACGCGTGAAGTACAGATTCCGGAATCCGGCGGTTCGGGTGTTCTTCGTCAGAAGGTGAGCTACAACTGGTTGGAAAAGGAAGAACTGTTGACCATCATCAGCGAGTACGATGTTCAAGCGTTGGATGATGCCTCAAAAGCCAGTGTAGCTGCGCTTTTGAGGTCTCAGGCGAACCTCGATCAAGCCGAGGGAGAAGCACCCACCTCTTCGGTTCCCAAAACAGATGCACCCAAAGCCGACCCTGTTGCCTCTCTAGTTGGTGGTGCCTTTGCATCTGCCAAAGCCTTGGAGCTGGAGGCGGTTGGATTGGAGCGTGAGGCTGAGGAGCAAATGCAAATGGCTTCGGCCAGCAAAGACAGCGCAGCCGCGAAATTCCGTCTTCCAGACAACGTCGGTAGTTCGGAGGGTGTTATGCTGATGAAACGTGCTGAGCAGTACGAGGCAACTTCCAACGAGTTGATGCAACGCGCACGAGAGGTTAGAACCGACCAGCAAGAGGAACTGGCCTTTGCACAAGAGCTCTCGAACCTGGCCAAAGAAGAACCGCTGCAAACCTTGAAAGAACGCAAGGAAGCCTTCTTGGAAAAGAAAAAAGAAAAGAAAAAAGAACGGGGCCAATTGGCTTCATCCATAGAGAAGCCGGCCTCTGAGAAAGTTCAAAACCGGGAGGAGATGGAGACCAAGTTGGATCAGGAGCTGGCCTTGCTGCAGCAGCGTCGTGACCGTTTGGAGAGCGAGAAAGAGCAGGCCAAATCAAAAACCCAAAAGCAAGCACTGGATGTCAAATTAAAAAAACTGGATGGCGAAATAAAAGATAAACAAGAAACCATTCAGTTGGCTAAAACCCACTCCTCAGGAGCCGATGTTGCAGTTGCACAAGCGGGTACCGACACTCAAGCTCCAATTGAAGCGAAGGAGGAAAAAGCGGATGCAGCCAAACCCGCTGCGGGCGGCCCATATTTAGAGCCAAAGCCCGTGGGTGTAAAAACAGAGACTTGGGAAAAACGGAATGCCCTTAAGGCCGAGCAAGCCACTCTGGCGCAAAAGTTGAGACTCGATTCAGTGGCACCGAATGCAGTGGCTCTGGATGAGGCGGCGTCTCTAATAAAGGATGCCGATCGCTTGGAAGCAAAGGCCATGACCAATGCAACCCCTGCTGCGCGGCAACGCGGCATTGCAGAGGCCAATGCTCTTAGAAGTAGGGCGGTTGAAATGGGACGTCGTCAGTTGGAACGTCCGGCTGCCGATGCTCCTTCCTTAGAACCTGAACCTACAAATACAGAGGTGGAGGCCGATCCAAGCCTAGTCAAAATCGCAAAAGAAAACCTTCCTGCTTGGCAGCAGCAAACCAAAGAGAGCTTGTATCAGAACCACCCTCAAGCCGCTCCCCTGGTGCTCTCTCCTCAAGATACGGCTGCGTTCCAAGCCGAGCCTTCTTTTGCATCGTATCAGAATTATGAGAAGCAAACAGAGGAAGAAGAACGTAAGATCAATCCACTGCTAGGTCAGGCAGAGGAGGCAGAAAACGAGCGGAAACGCGTGTTGCGAAGTGCTGAAGAGCTCAAAGCCTACGCCGATGGCCTCAAGAACGAGCGCAAACGCGAGGATGCCCTAAATGCCATTGTGGATAAGCAGGCAGATGCAAAGCGACTCGTTTCCCGTCGTGACTCCCTCATTCAGCTGGCTTCCCTCTCGCGAGATGAGGCCAACCGTAACCGAGAATTTGCCAACAGTTTGGTGCGCATTTACATCATTCGCCATCCACAGGCGCGTTTGGTGAAAGCCGATGCAAAGCCGGCAGCAGCAACCGAAGCGCCTGCTGCTGGAACCGTTGGTGATGTGGTGAATGCAAAGCCAGATGGAGGGGCCAACCCAGCCTTTGCGGCAGCAGAGAAGACTGGAGCCAATTCGGAGAAATCCGAGGCAAAAACTGCTGAATCTGTTCCAACAGAGACCAAGCAGGAATCTCCTCAAAAAACCGAAACCTCCACCGACACGTTAAAAAATACCGGTGCATTCGTTAAAGGCGTTGAGGCAGCAAAAAATGGCGGAGCAACCCAGGAGTCTGAAGAAGAACAAGGCGCAGAGAATGCTCGGCCTCAGCTTCCCACCGATCCTGCACAACGCATAGTGGCCCTGCGCAAAGAGGCGGATGCTCTAATGGCAGGTTCAGAGCAAATCCTTTTGGAGGCGCAAGAGATGAGTGGGCGCAAATCAAGAGATCGGGCTGCCCGAGAAGCGGTAGAAATGGAAGAGTCAGCTCTGGCATATCGAATGGAAGCCGATTCCTTATCTAAGCTTCCGGCACAACCAGGAGCCTCAGCCCAAAGTGCCACCGGAAATGAGGTTGCCGCGCAAAGCCCCGCCGCCACCGAAACAATTGCCACAAGTACAATGCCTGCATCTGCTCAGGCATCACCCGCAGATTCAACTGCCCGCTCAGCACCGGTTCCAGTTCAGGCAACCGTTTCCACTGAGCCCATATTACGCAGGAAAAATCCGATTGGGGCCGATGGACGAATTGCTGGCCTTAGCTACCGCCAAGAAGAAATTCAAGGCATCATGAGCAATCCTGCCTACATCGCATATTCTGAAATTCGTCATAAAGTAGACAGTGCGGATTATTTTTATCAACAAAACGCATCAAAAGGTGAGGCGTTAGAGAAAACATTGAATCGCGAGAAATCGGAGCTGTTTGACTTGGAAACCTTAGCAGATGAGTCGAGCGGCAGTCTTGCCAAGGAATACAAGCAAAAGGCCAAGGAGAAAAGCGACCTAGTAAAAGTTCTCGAGAACCGCACCGATTCCTTGTTTGCCGTAGCCAAAATATTTGCCGACGATTTCACCAAAGCCGAGCGCGAATGGGAGAAGGCCTCACGCAAATTGGAAAACCGCCAGGAGAGCGACTACCAAAACATTTACGATAAAGTGAAACGGAAGTTTGACGGCAGCGATATGGAACTGATTGCACCTGTAGTTGTGAAAGCCGAGCCTGTTCCTGGTCTGAGCGCAGCGGAGCCTGTGGCCTCTGCCCAATCCAAAACATCTGCGGAAATTCCATCTGAATATGCCCCAAGCGGTGAAAAGCCAAAAGATGAAAGCGTTGGAAAGGCCTCTGTTCAGAACCCGATGGCCGAAGGCAACCCTGAAGAAAAAACCGTAAACGTTGCAGACGAGACCAATCGACGAGAACCAGCAACAAACAGACGCAGGAAGAAGAGGAGAAAAGCCACTCAAACGGAACAACCGGCAGAAGTGCGCAAGGAGGAGAATCAGGTCCTTGTTGCTGGCCAGGCAGACGCAGCTCCTTCTTCAGGCATTGCCTTAGAGGGACAACCGGCCTACACCTCTGCAGCCCCAATTCCCTACGACAACCTGCCCCAAGACGGCATTCGATTTATGGTTCAGATTGGTGCGTTCAAACGCAAAGTAGCCGAGGGTGCCTTCGGGGCCATCAAGCCCGTTTGGGGCGAGACCTCTGCCACCGGCATGATTCGCTACAGCGCCGGCGATTTCCAGGCCTTTGAAAGCGCAGGCCAGGCCCGCCGCCAACTGGCCGCTCTGGGCTACGCCGATGCCTTTGTGGTGGCCATCTGCAAAGGAAAGCGCATACCCGTTGCAGAGGCGCGCAGGCTTATTGCCTCGGGTTTGGATTGCGATGGTGGCACCCTGCCCGCGCGTCAAGTCACTGCTGAAGCACCTGCACAAGATGCAGAGCGAGATGACCTGCAGGAGATATTATCTACTCAAGGTAATTTAAAACAATACGACAAATTGCTCTACACCGTTCAGGTTGGGGTATATAAGCGACTAATATCAGCCCGCAGATTGTACAACCTTTCTCCGCTGTATTACGACACCTTGGCCAACCGAAACATTCGCTATTCCATTGGGCTGTACGACAATCTGGCGGGCGCACTTGAAGCCCGTAAGCGGGTAGTAGAAGTAGGCATAAGGGATGCATTTGTCATTCCGTTTTACAACCGCAAGCGCATCCGTTTAGAGGAAGCTCAGGAATTGGAGGCCAAAGGAGGCAAATCCGTGTTGGTTTCCGGAAACGGGGTAAACAAGCAAGTGGAGGTTGGCGCAGCAGATGCCGCTCCAGCAATCAACAGACCTGAAGCCACGGCTAGCACAGACAGTGCTTTCCTTAGCGTTCAAATTGGTGTTTTCCGCAACAACGTGCCGCTGGAAGTAATGGAAACCTTTCTGCGGTTGGCTTCTTCTCGCGGCATAAACACCCAGAAAGGCGCAGATGGACTCACCACCTTTACCGTAGGCAACTTAAAAGACCTTAACGAAGCCAACGAACTGAAGGCAAGTCTGCAAAAAGACGGATTAACCGATGCCTTTGTAGTGGGTTATGTAGGCAAGAAAAAAGTCTCGGTGGATGAAGTTTTGTCGCTTTTGCGCAGCACTAAACCTTAACAAAGCGCGGTGTTTTGTCTACCTTTGTGAAAATTTTTTTCCATGGAGACCGTTATTGCCGAACCCAAAGAATCGGTTGTTGCCGTTACCGAAACCGTTTCCTGCTACACCGTTGTCTTGCACAACGATGATGTGAATACCTTCGATTTTGTAATCGACACACTTGTCGACGTATGCTCCCATTCATCGGTGCAGGCAGAACAATGTGCCTACCTCGTTCATTTTAAAGGGAAATGCGATGTGAAGCGCGGCACCTTTGCCGATCTTAAACCCATCCGCAACGAACTCAACCGCAGGGGATTAACCGCCACCATAGAATAAGCTTCGTATTATGGCAGACATTTTTGAGAAAATTAAGCAAAACCGTGGTCCCATTGGTCAGCACGCCAAGGAATCGCATGGTTACTTTACTTTCCCCAAATTGGAGGGAGAGATTGGTCCTCACATGATATTTCGCGGACGCAAGCGACTGAACTGGAGTTTGAACAACTACTTGGGGCTGGCCAACCACCCGGAGGTGCGCAAAGCAGATGCAGAAGCTGCAGCCACGTATGGCTTTGCCCTTCCCATGGGCGCCCGCATGATGAGCGGCAACAGCAACCAGCACGAACAACTCGAGCAAGAGCTTTCTGCCTTTGTAGGCAAAGAAGACACCATTCTGTGCAACTTCGGTTATCAGGCCGTGGTTTCGGCCATCGACTGCTTAGTAGATCGCCGCGACGTGATTGTGTACGATGCAGAATCGCATGCCTGCATTCTGGATGGCGTTCGCCTGCACATGGGCAAGCGCTTTGTTTTTAAGCACAACGATGTGGAAGATTGCGAAAAGCAGCTTCAGCGCGCAACCAAGCTGGTGCAGGAAACCGGTGGTGCCATTCTCGTTATCACCGAAGGGGTTTTTGGTATGCGCGGGGACCAAGGCAACCTCAAAGAAATTGTTGCATTAAAAGAACGTTATTCGTTTCGTCTTTTTGTGGACGATGCCCATGGCGTGGGCACCCTGGGTGCAACCGGTGCCGGAACCGGTCAAGAACAAGGTTGTCAGGACGGAATCGACATCTACTTTGGCACTTTTGCCAAGTCGTTTGGCCTTATTGGTGGCTTCCTCAGCAGCGAAGAGCAGGTTATCGAATACATGCGCTACAACATGCGCTCTCAAATTTTCGCAAAGTCATTGCCCATGCCCCTGGTGATGGGCGCCTTGAAGCGTTTGGAATTGATGCGCAACCACCCCGAATACAAAGACAAGCTTTGGGAGATTACCCGTGCTTTGCAGGGAGGATTGGTGAAAGCCGGATTTGAAATTGGGGTAACCAACTCGCCGGTAACACCGGTGTATATGAACGGCTCTATACCCGAAGCCACCAATCTGATTATGGATTTGCGCGAGAACTTTGATGTGTTCTGTTCTATGGTGGTGTATCCGGTGGTGCCCAAGGGCATGATCATTCTCCGCCTCATTCCCACGGCTGCGCACAGCTTAGAGGATGTGCATTATACCATTGATGCCTTTTCTAAAATTGTAGAGAAGCTGAAAAGCGGCCAATACATGGCCGACCGCATTGCGGCAGTATAATTTTGCTTTATAAAATTCATGAGAAACCATCCGCATTCCGGGTGGTTTTTTTTTGGGTGAAGCCCGCCCTTAATCTATAAACCAAACACAATAAACCCTTTAGGCGAAAGAAAGCATGTCCTTCATCGTAAACATGCCTTTTTTGCCGAGGAGCCATTCGGCGGCCAGCACTGCACCCAGGGCAAACCCTTTGCGGCCAAAGGCCTCGTGGGTGATGGAGATGGAATCTGCCTCTGAGCGGTATTGAACCGTGTGTGTGCCGGGCACGTTGGGCAGGCGTAGGCTAGAGATGCGCAGGTGCTGATCCTTTGTCCAGGGGTTGGTTAAAAGGGAGGAGGCCTGCACGCCCAGTGCCTCCATTTGATTTTTGTGGGGAATGGCCGTGAGAATGTCCTGAGCCAGAGACCATGCCGTGCCGCTGGGCGCGTCTTTCTTTTCGGTGTGGTGCACCTCTTCCATGGCCACATCGTAGGTGCCGTTTTCCACAAAAGGCTGCATGAGGGCGGCCAGATGGCGGTTGAGGGCAAAGAACAGGTTGGCCCCCAAGCTGAAATTCGATGCCCAGAACAGGGTTCCGTGGTGCTTGTGCACGGCTTGCTCTACCTCGTTTAGGCGTTGGTACCACCCCGTAGTGCCCTGCACCAAGGGTATGCCCAGCTCCAGCGCATGTAGGATGTTGTGCAGGGCGGCATCGGGTTGGGTAAAGGCTACAATGCACTGGGCAGAGCGCCACTCCGCATCACCGGCAGAAGATGCCTGAGGGGCATCCCAAGTCCAGGCAATCTTATGCCCCCTGGCCAAGGCCTGAGCCTCTACCTCGTGTCCCATTTTCCCGTAGCCAAGAATGCCGATGTGCATGGTGGTGCTGTGCTTGTTGCTTCAAAGGTAGTGGTTTGGGCGGATGACGATTTGTGAAAAACAATAGGCCTCCGCGGCTTACCCTGCGCGCTGACCTATGAAGGTTGATACCTGCCCCCTCACTCAAACATCTTTAAAAATTATATGAGCGGCTCTTACCGGGACATTTACTTGGGGGAATTGGCAAACATTGGAAACCAAATTAGCCCAACCAGCGCCCAAGACAACCTCTAGGGAAACGTTGTTACCGGCGGTGAAAGCGGCTACAACCCTGGTAGTCCCCACGGCAACATATACACCCAGATGCCCAACAACTACACTGGGCAAACCCCAACCATTGGATTTTTCTTTAGGAATAGCGCCAACAACACTACCTAACGACCAAGTGGTTTTTTTGAACAATGGGAACTTTTCTCAAGTAATACACATTATATATTTTAATAACAATTCATACATATTAGCTTGCATAGCAGTACCACCCGATTTGCTGGACCAGTTCTACGCACTGGCTTCCGGTGTAGATGGTGGTGCCCTTGATGCAGAGGTGAATAGGGCGGCCGTTTACCATAAGCAAGCCTCAAGTCCAACCCTCGGCCTAACCAGGGGCCTTTACCTCAGCACCTTAGTACAACAAGGGCAAGAAGTTTAAAGGGGTAGAAAATAGTACACTAACAAACTGCAGCCAAGCGTAATTGCATTTGGATAGCTTTTTGTCGCAGATGAGGGGTATAAGCCCAAAGTGAGATGCGCTGAGCTGTGGTGGGAAATGTAAACGCAGCGCAGATGCAAACTACGCTGAAAGGGGCTGCCCACCGTTTGCTGACCACCGGAACCGCAAGTGTAGCCGATTAAGGCAGAGGGTGGAGAGACGATTGCAGCAGCGGCAGGTACCCCAGGCGAAGGTGAAGCTTTTCCCAAACATACCTACCTTAGTATGAAAATCTACACAACATGATGCGCATCCTGATTTTCCTTCTGCTCAACTTTGGGGCTCTGGGCCTTGGGGGGTTGTTTACTTCCGGTGGAGTGCAAAGCGATTGGTATCAAAACTTAAACAAAGCACCTTGGACTCCACCCGGTTGGGTGTTTGGCTTTGCCTGGACCACCATCATGATATGTTTCGCGCTTTACATGAGTAAGCTGGTAAAGGCGCAACCCGGCAACTCCATGGTGTTGGTTTTATTTGGAATTCAATGGTTACTGAATGTGGCCTGGAACCCTTTATTCTTTCGCTACCATGCCGTTGGTGCAGCCTTGGTATGCATTGTGGCTCTAACCTTGTTGGTGGCATTTTTTGCATTTCGCTACCTGTCTGCACTGCAGTGGCAATCGCTGCTGGTGGCACCCTATTTGGTTTGGCTGTGCATTGCGGTTTCCCTTAACGCATACATCTTTATTAGGAATGCTTGATGCACACATTGCGGCATGCTGCCAATGGAATGCCTTTTGCAAATCCACTGCGGGCAGTCAAGAACATAAACAGGGAGTGCCAACCCGCAAAAAGTGACCTGGTATTTTACCAAATCCGAACCTGCTGTTCGGGTGAGAGATGCATAGCATCTCCGGGCTTTATATTAAATGATTTATAAAATGGATCAAACTGCGAAAGCGTGCCATTTACCCGATAGTTGGGTGGCGAATGCGGATCTACCCGTACACGCGTTTGCGCAAGCTCGGGCTTGTTTACCTCTCGCCAAACTTGGGCAAACCCCAGG
>JBEIVB010000082.1:0-10936 GCA_040374085.1 Flavobacteriales bacterium
AAATGGTTCAAAACCTCGAGCAGTCTGTCCGCTGTATCCTCAACCCAAACGGGCACCTCAACGCATCAATTTGATTTGCTTAGCATTGTAAAAAGCGTAAAGGCCATTTCCGGAGAAATCTTACTGGATCAGCTGCTGGGCAAGATGATGCACATACTTATTGAGAACGCAGGTGCCCAAAACGGATATTTTATTCTACCGTTGAACGATGCATGGGTGGTGGCAGCAGAAGTTCATGCAGACGGCACACAACGCGTATCTGTTGGTTCGGAGCACATCGAGAACCACAGCCTCATTCCAAACTCCCTTGTTGAATTTGTGATGGCCACTCAACAAATGGTGCTGCTTCAAGACAGCGCAGACCGGCAGCGCTTTGCACACGACCCTTGGTTCCGCAGCAATCAACCCCGCTCCTTGGCCTGCATTCCCTTCATCAACCAAGGAAAAGTGTCGGGCATCGTTTTGTTGCGAAACGATTTGCTGGAGCAAGCCTTTACCAGCAGCCGCGTTGAAGTATTGAACATTCTCTCGGGCCAAATTGCCATTTCTCTTGACAACGCCATACTGTACAACAACCTCGAACAAAAGGTCAAAGAGCGCACGGCGGAATTGGCCGAAGAGAAAAAGAAAACCGATGATTTGTTGCTGAATATTTTGCCTCAAGATGTGGCCGAGGAGCTGAAAGCATCGGGGAAAGCAAAAGCCAGAAGATTTGATGATGCCACGGTGTTGTTTGCCGATTTCAAAAACTTTACATCAGCAGCAGAGCGGCTTTCACCAGAAGAATTGGTTTCAACCATTGACGAATACTATAAGCTGTTCGACCAGATCGTTACCCATGCCGGGGTGGAGAAAATTAAAACCGTAGGTGATTGTTACATCTGTGTTTCGGGGGTTCCGGTTCCCGTAGAAAAAAGCGCAAACATTATGCTGGATGTGGCAAAAACCTTCTTAACGGAAATGGCTAAGATGAACCACGAGAGACAGGAGGCTTCGAAGGTTTGCTTCGACCTGCGGATTGGCATGCATACAGGTCCTGTGGTGGCCGGCGTGGTTGGAACACGCAAATTTGCGTACGACATTTGGGGCGATACCGTAAACACGGCAGCTCGCATGGAGCAACACGGAGAAGCGGGCAAGATCAACATCTCCGGTGCAACGTTCGAGCGCCTGGGCAATCCTAGTTCCTGTATACATCGTGGCAAGGTTTCGGCCAAAAACAAAGGCGAAATCGATATGTATTGGGCCTAATTGCGTTGCTCCTTTAAGTACAGCTGCTGCTGATCGGGGCTGAGGGTATACATAATGTCGTAGCAAAAGTACCGGGTGGTTCGGGCGTTTCCCTCCATTCCTGTATGGTGTCCCGGCGAAAAACCAAGCAAGAGCAGCTCATTGATGCAGACCTGGTTCTGGCCCTTATTGACGAACTCGGCCAGGATGCAATGGTTGCGGTACAGCAACAAATTTATTTTCCGAATGGTGCTGGGCCTATGGTGCCAGCGGCGGTTGTGGTAGGAGGTGCGACAGGCGTCTCCACAAAACTTTTTATCTAGCCTGCCGTTTAGGTCTCGCCCGCAATCGAGGCATTTCTTTTCCGTAATATCAACGGATTTGGAGGAAATTAACATAACGTTTTCGTAATTAATAAATATGTAACGACCAAATATAAAAAGGTTCTTTTCAAAAAACAAAATGGACCTGAACCGCCGTATCCGTTTTAAACGTTTATAAACGTTTATAAACGTTTAACACACGACTAATGGATCGGGGCGGGTGCATCTTTGTGCCGTCGGGTAATCGGCGTGGCGCAGGAACCCTTCAACTAATCTAAATCTATACATCATGAAAACCTTAATCAACAAAGTTCAGCTAATTGGAAATCTGGGAAAAGATCCCGAAGTTAAAACTGTAGGAGACGGCCGCAAGATGGCGCGTACCTCTATCGCAACCACTGAGTCTTACAAAAACAAAGAAGGCGAATGGGTGAATCAGACGACCTGGCACAATTTGGTGGCTTGGGGTGCTGCTGCTGAGCGTTTCGGCAAGCGCCTCGGAAAAGGCGACAACGTGGCCATTGAGGGTCGGTTGGTAAACCGCAAGTATGTCGACAAAGACGGAGTAACCCGTTACAGCACCGACGTAGAGGTCTCTGACCTCGTATTGATGAACAAACAAGAGCCTGCTATGAAGCAGGGGGCATAAGCCCAGCAACAGGCCCGACCTCGTTTCCTCGCCACGCTTTTTTTATTGCAATAACCCTAAACTAAATTATATGAACACCTTAAGAAACCGAGTACAGCTTATTGGATCCATAGGCAAAGAGCCGGAGATCCGTGAATTTGGCGAAGGCCGCAAAATGGCCCGCGTTAGCCTCACTACCGAAGAAACGGAGGAGCAGGCAGGAGGAGAAACCATAACCCGAACCTCCTGGCACAATCTCATTGCTTGGGGGCCCACAGCCGGCCTCATCAGCAAGCGGGTAGCAAAAGGAGACCGCCTAGCCGTAGAGGGCAGGCTGGTGAACCGCAGCTATGTGGATAAAGAGGGGCAGAAACGGACAAGCACAGAGGTGGAAGTACTGGATGTGCTCATCCTAAACAACCGCCGGAAAGCCGAGTATCAGGCTCCGTTCTGATTGCAAAGGCAGAGAGCATAGACGGCTCCGTAAAGCCGCGGCTCAATACCCGGGATTCGTTTGCCGGATTCAACAAAGCAAAACCGAAATGAGGATTGGGGGATTGGGCTTGAAAAACAACCCGCTAGCCCGCTCTTCTTTTAAAATGCATGCCTTTTGCCTGGAAAAAGAGTAAAGACGGCTCCGTAAAGCCGCGGCTCATTTACCAAGGTCTGTTATTCGGGTTAACCCTTATGCATTGCCGGTAAGCCAGGAGGCCGGAGCATTTCGACGCCTATCATCGAAGCAATCCACCATCCTTCTTGGCTTCGAATCCCACCATACCAGGAGGAAAGGGCATAGACGGCTCCGTAAAGCCGCGGCCCATTCCCGATGGTAACGCTGTCGAAAAACAACCCGCGCTCTTTTGCTTTTTCATCATACAAACACATGATTGGCGCTTTTCCAATTGGGAATAGGTGCTGATGCAAAAGAGAAATTGATGAAGCCCCCTATTGAACCTGGATGGAAATTAAGGCGCCCCCATGGCATCAAGCTCAGCTTGGGCCTGCTCCCAAAGATTCATAGCAGAAGCAAGAGCTTCTTTTGCCGTTGTATAGCGGCTGAAGACTTGGTCTTGATCTGTGCGGCCGGCAAAATCGCCAGAGCTCATTTCTGCCTCCAGACGACCCAAATCGCTTTCGCAACGGGCTACTTCTGCCTCTGCCTTTTCTACCTGCTGAGCTCTTTTTTTGCGCAGTTTTTCCCACTCTTTCCGAGCCGCCGGATCGTTTGGTGCAGCTTCGGGCAATACGCCTTTTGAGTTTCCCCCAACGGCGGATGCGGAGGCGTTGGAGCCGGCATGTTGAATTTCGGTTGCACGTGTTAAATGAGATTCCGGCTGTTGGCTTATAGAGGAGGCCTTACGGCTGATATTCTCTGATCCTTTTGAGGCGGGCGAAGAGTTAAGCCCTTCGTCTAATGCACCCTTCCGGTCGCGCAGAAAATCGTAGATGTCGCCAATGTAGGGCACTGCACTACCACCGCGAAACTCAAAAATGTGGGTCGTTAGTTCGTGCAAAAAGTTGCGGTCGTGCGAAACCACTATCAGCGTTCCATTGTACTTCTGAAGCGCCATTTTCAACATCTCCTTCGAACGCATGTCGAGGTGGTTGGTGGGCTCATCTAAAACCAAAAGGTTATACGGCTCCAAGAGCAATTTGCACAAAGCAAGCCTGGCGCGCTCCCCTCCACTCAACACCGAGACCTTCTTTTCTATTTCGTCGCCGCCAAAAAGAAAGGAGCCCAACAGAGCCCGAACCTGCTTGCGCACCTCGCCCTTGGCTACATCGTCAATGGTTTCGAAAACGGTCTTGTTTGGATCTAAAGTTTCGGCTTGGTTTTGGGCGTAGTAGCCAATGTTCACCTGGTGACCCAGTTCTATGCTTCCGCCGGGAACCAGCTCGCCCACAAGGGCTTTGATCATGGTGCTCTTTCCCTGCCCGTTCTTTCCTACAAAAGCCACCTTCTGACCGCGAACCACTTCCAGTTCTACGTTTTGCAGGACGCGTTTTTCTCCAAACGAAACGCAAACGTCTTTGGCAAGAACCACCACCTTGCCGGAATGCGGTGCTGGAGGAAATCGAAACTGAATGCCGGCGGTTTCCATCTCATCCACCTCTACCCGCTCCATGCGGTCGAGTTTTTTGATGAGGCTTTGGGCAAATGCGGCTTTATTGGCCTTTGCCCGGTACTTGTTTATCAATGCTTCTGTATGCTCTATAACCTTTTCTTGATTTTTTGCTTCCTGCTCCTGTAGGCGGATGCGTTCGGCCCTTTGTACCATAAACGCCGAGTAGGGCATACGGTAATCGAAGGCCTTGCCGGCGGCAATCTCAATGGTGCGGTTGGTTACACGGTCGAGGAAATCACGGTCGTGCGATACCAGCACCACACCGCCGGTAAATCGCACCAGGAACTGCTCCAGCCATTGAATGCTTTCAATATCGAGGTGGTTGGTGGGTTCATCCAGAAGAATGAGGTCGGGTTGGCGCAACAGAATCTTAGCCAGCTCTACCCGCATGCGCCAGCCTCCGCTGAAGGTGCTGGTGGGGGCATAGAGGTCGTTGCGTGTAAATCCGAGGCCTGCCAGCACACGTTCGGCTTCGGCCTGAAGGTTTTGGCCTCCCATCATGTTTATGCGCTCGTGGAGTTCCGAGAGCGCCTCGGCAAGGTCGAGGTAATCCTGGGTCTCATAATCGGTCCGCTCGGTAAGCTCTTTCTCTAACGCAGCCAGCTCCTCCTCCATAGCACGGGCCTGCTCAAAAGCGGTGAGGGCCTCATCCAAAACCGTGCGCCCATCCTGGTGCTCCATATCCTGTGGCAAATAGCCAATTTGCAATTCTCTGCGTACAGATAAACTGGCGTCGGGCGCGGTGCCTGCAGCAGCCAGGCGCTTTAACAACGTGGATTTACCCGCTCCATTTTTACCCACCAATCCAATGCGGTCTTTGGGTTGAACCAGAAAGGAGATGCCGTCGAACAGGGTGCGACCTCCAAAAGAAACGGTGAGTTGGTTTACAGAAAGCATGTCGGGGGTGTGGACAAAGGTAGCAGATGCGCGGGGCTTGAGCGCGCAAAGGGAATATGTGCCGGATATTTTTCCATTCCATAGCCTTAGCTTTGTTCCCAACAATTGCTATGGCCTTTTCTAAAACCTTAATTGGAGGCATGCTCTCTTTGCAATGCCCCCGCTGCCGATCCGCAAATCTCTTTACCAGCAGCAGTACCTTTTCCTTTTCCGGCATGACCGACATGCACCAGCACTGCCCCCATTGCGGTCTGAAAATAGAGCGGGAGCCCAATTTTTATTACGGAGCCATGTACGTAAGCTATGGCCTGAGCATTGCCATCAGCATTGCCAATTATGTGATTATGGCGGCCCTGTTGGGAAGTTCCATGGTGGTGTTTTTGGTGGTAAACGCGTTGATTCTCTTGGCCGCTATGCCCTACACCTTTCGGTTGGCCCGGGCCATGTGGATTGGTTTTATTGTAGGCTACGATCCAACGAAACGAGGCGAGTAAACGCTAAAAAGCCGCCTGAAGGGACAGTTGAGGAGAAAAGCCCAGCTTACTGTGATGGGATGCGGCAAAGTCGAGGCTTATGCGGTTCATCTTATAACCCACCCCAAACGAACTGTTGGAATAACCACCGGCTTCGAGACCTCCGCGCAAAAAGAGGTTCTGAAACGCCAGATACTCTATTCCTACGCGGGCAACGGGTGCGTTCTGCACATCTTTTTGTGCCTCTGCCAACACCACCACCTTTGTAGAAACCTCATACCGAATGCCCAACCTGCCCACGGTGGGAATGCGCTCCAATCCATCGGGCGAAGCTTTTGCGCGGGTGGGATTGTAGATGTGGGCACCCACCCATAGGCGGGGCAACACTTTTGCCTGCACTCCCAGTTCAGCCGCCACGCGGCCCGAGGAGCCGTATACATCGCCAATGCTTACCCCCAAATAATTGATCTGCGCCCCCACCCTTAGGTTGGGGCCAAAGCTGCGGGCGTATGCCAGGCCTACTCTGTTTTCGTTATAATTTCGGTTGCCGAGCCTACCGTAACTCAAGGCCCAGGTTCCACCCAGAGCCGGTGCAACCACTGCAAATGCACTGCGCGACAAAGCCGGTATAAGATATGCTTGATGATGATAAATGCCGGCTTGCCATTGGTTTACGGCAGCCAAACCGGCTTGGTTGTGAAACCCAGACCAGAGGTCGGCCTGTGCGGCATAGGCGTTGCCGAGCGCGGCTGCACGAGCACCGGCCGGTTCGTTTGCGTTTCGGGCGTGGGCCGGAAACCACAGCAAAACAAGAATGAACAACGCGCGCTTCATGGCACCAAGTTATGCCTTGTTGCGTAAGGCTGCATCGTCGTTGCGCACTTTTTCTTCGAGGCCCTTGCGGTACTCCTCAAGCTTTTCGGCCAATCCGGCATCGGTTATGGAGAGCATGCGAAGGGCCAGCAAGGCCGCGTTAGCGGCAGCGTTTACCGCAACCGTTGCCACCGGAATGCCGTTGGGCATTTGCACAATGGAAAGCAGACTGTCCCACCCGTCGAGGGAGTTGGTGGATTTTACAGGAACGCCTACTACAGGAAGCGTGGTGAGCGAGGCCACCATGCCGGGCAAATGCGCTGCTCCTCCGGCACCGGCCACAATAACCTGTACCCCGCGGCTGCGTGCCTCTTTGGCAAATGCAACCATGTGCTCGGGTGTGCGGTGAGCCGACACAATGCTCACTTCATACGGCACAGAAAAGGATTTCAATACGTCGGCGGCAGCCTGCATGACCACAAGGTCAGAACCGCTGCCCATAATGATGCTAACCATGATGTTTTTGTTGTAATAAGGTTTCTGACAATTTGCGCACCGCAAGCGGATAAGCCTTATGCTCAAGAGCGTGAATTTTTTCTGCCAAGGAATGGGCATCATCCGATGCCTCAACGGGTATGGACACCTGCTCCAGAATCGGACCACGGTCGAACTCCTCGTTTACAAGGTGAATGGTGATTCCGGTTTGGGCATCGCCCGAGGCAATCACCGCTTCGTGCACGTGCTTGCCGTACATGCCTTTTCCGCCGTGCAAGGGCAACAAGGAGGGGTGTAGGTTGAGGATGCGGCCCGCGTAGGCTTCTACCACTTCTTTGGGCAACAGTCTAAGGTAGCCGGCCAACACCACCATGTCTATTCGGTTGTCTTTTAAAAACCGCAGCAGCAAAGAACCGTTGGCCATCTCCGGGTTGGTCCAACAAAACGCCGGCATTCCAACGGATTCGGCCCAAGATAAGACAGGTGCAGAGGCGCGGTTGCTCATCAGCAGGGCCACCTTATGGGGGCCGCGCTGTTGTGCGTCGGCATAAATGGCTCGAGCGTTGGAGCCCGTGCCCGATGCTAAAATGGCCACGCGAATCATGGCCCAAAGGTAGCACTCTGAACGCCCTGTGTGGGCAAATTGCCCTACATTTGGAAAGGATGGACAAGCCGTTTATCGACCTCGACGCCCTTATTGCCAGCAAAAACCCTCGTCTTTTGAAGGTTTTGCCGCGCTGGGTAATGCGTTACCTAAAGCGCATCATTCACCAGGAAGAGGTGAACGACTTTATGGCACGCCACAAAGAGGAGCACGCCATAGCCTTTAGCCAATCGGTCATACGCGAGTTCAACATCACGCTAACGGTGAAAGGGCTGGAGCATGTGCCCGCCTCCGGTGGTTATGTGTTCGCTTCTAACCACCCGCTCGGTGGAATGGATGCTATGGCCATAGTTACTGCCCTGGCTCCGGTTCGGCGCGACATTAAGTTCATCGTAAACGACCTTTTGCTGCACCTGCACAACCTGCGCGACATTTTCGTGGGGGTAAACAAACATGGGAAAACAGGAGCCGGAAGCCTGCTGAGCGTTGACGAGCTTTTTGCCTCCAATCAGGCGGTTTTTGTTTTTCCGGCCGGGCTGGTAAGCCGCAAGCACAACGGAAAAATAGAAGATCTGGAGTGGAAAAAAACCTTCATCACCCGCGCCAAAAAGCACGGAAAAGCCATTGTTCCGGTGTATGTAGATGGACGCAACTCCAACTTCTTTTACAACCTCAGCCGCATGCGTACCCGGCTTGGAATAAAGGCCAACATTGAAATGCTCTACCTGGTAGATGAGATGTACCGCCAGCAAAACCAATCGTTTTCCATAATCTTTGGAAACCCAATACCGGCCGATGCGTTTACAAAAGACAAAACCGACGCAGAGTGGGCTCAGTGGATGAAGCAGCAGGTGTACGCACTGGCCCCGAAAAGATAATGGTGTTTATATTATGATTTCAGAACAACAGCCCCTTGTAGAACCCATCAGCCGAGATCTCTTGGAATCGGAGCTTTCGCGCGAGCGATTTTTGCGGAACACCAACAAAGGCAACAATCAACTCTTTGTTGTAAACGATGCCAATGCCCCAAATGTGCTGCGCGAAATTGGGCGGTTGCGCGAGCTTACCTTTAGGGCCTCAGGTGGCGGAACCGGTCACGCCCTAGATTTAGACGAATTCGACAGCGGCCCTTTTGCCTACGATCAGTTGATTGTATACAGTCCGGAAGACCGCGAGATCATTGGTGGTTATCGATTTAAAGATTGTGCTTCTGCATTGGAAAACGGAAGGCTTCACCTTTCTACGGCCAACTATTTTTCTTTTAGTCCAACCTTTTTGGAAACGTATCTTCCCTATACCATTGAGTTGGGCCGAAGCTGGGTGCAGCCCATGTTTCAACCTTCAGTAAATCCCCGTAAAGGCGTATTTGCCTTAGACAACATTTGGGATGGGCTGGGCGCCATTGTGGTAGACAACCCGCGCATCCGGTATTTCTTTGGCAAGGTTACCATGTACACCCGGTTTCAGCCTGAAGCAAGGGATCTGATTCTGTACTTCTTACACACCTATTTCCCCGACACCCAATCCCTATTAAAGCCCCACCACCCCTTGCCCATCAACACCGATGTGGCGCTCATGAAGCCTTTGTTTGAAGGACTCTCGTTTTCAGAAGCCTTTAAAGTATTAAATAAACGCGTGAGGGAGCTGGGAGAAAACATTCCTCCTCTGGTAAACATTTACATGAACCTATCCCCTACCATGAAAACCTTCGGAACGGCGCTGAATCCGCATTTTGGCGACGTTGAAGAAACGGGCATCATGGTTACCATTGCCGACATTTATCCCGAAAAAAAAGAGCGGCATATTGCCTCTTACAAGGGCAAATCCGAAACCACATGATCCGCAGCGCCGAGTTTGTTATTTCCAACACCGATACGGGCAAGTGCCCTGCTCCTACGTTTCCGGAGTATGCGTTTATTGGCCGCAGCAACGTGGGAAAATCTTCCCTCATTAACGCCCTAACCGGGTTTGGCGACTTAGCCAAAACCTCATCTAAGCCCGGCAAAACCCAGCTCATCAACCATTTCATCATAAACAAGCAAAACAATCCCTGGTACTTGGTGGATTTGCCCGGTTATGGCTATGCAAAGGCATCCAAAACCATGAAAGCGCGCTGGGAGTCGTTTATTTACCAGTACCTAGAAACCCGCCAAAATCTGCTGTGCACGTTTGTTTTAATCGACATTCGACACCCTGCCCAGGCCATAGACATGCGCTTCTTGGAATGGATGGGTGAGCACGGCCTGCCCTTTGTGCTGGTGTTTACAAAGGCCGACAAGCTCAGCAAAACCGCAGCAGACAAAAGCCGGAAAGCATATTTAGACGGCATGCTCGAGCAATGGGAAGAGGCACCTATGGCTTTCCTTACCTCCGCAGAAAAACGCAACGGGTTGCCGGAAATTTTGAGTTTTATAGAAGAAACAAATGCATTGATGCCGTCGAATCCTGCTTAGTGAACCACCTTAAATACCAGCTCCTGAAGCAGTTCCAGCTCGCTTACAGAGGGGTAATCAACCCCTTTGAACTTTAGGTCGTATTCGCGTAGGTAGCCAATCACCTTGCGAAGCTTTGTAGGCGAATACGCGCGCGCTGCACGCGCCATAACCTCGGCTCCTTTAGGAGTAGTGCGAAATCGGGAGAGGATTCCGGGGGTGGTCAAATCGCCGGAGGCCTGTATTTGAATGATCTTGGCGAAGTAGGTATATAAACTAGATAGAATAACCGGTATCGGATTTTCTTTGGGGTGCTCGGCAAAATACCGTGCAATTTGGTTGGCACGCAACACCTGGCGCATGGCCAGAGCGTCTTGAAATTCAAAGGTGTTGTAGTCGCGGCTGATGCCAATGTTGGCCATAACATCCTCGCGCGAGATAACGGCCTGTTCGTGACGACCGATCATAAGCTTTTGCAGCTCGTTCTGAATTTTGGCTAAATCGGTACCCAGATACTCTGCCAGAACCGGTACAGCATCGTCGGCCAAGCGGATGCCCTGTTCTTTGCAATAGGCGCTGATCCAGGCCGGAATCTGGTAATCGCGTAAAGGCTCTGAGCGGAAATAAACGGCATGTGCCTCCATGGCTTTCGCCAATCCTTTTCGACCATCCAGTTTTTTGTGCTTATAACACAAAACCAATACCGTAGACTCCAGGGGTTTCTTTATGTAATCTTCGAGTAGGTTTCGGCTCTGTTTGCCCTTCTCTGTGGGTACCTCCTGATACTTCTCCAGGTCGCGAATTTCCTGAGCCTCCCGCACAATCACCACCTGGCGCTGCGCCATCATCGGAAATCGCTTGCATTCGTTGATGAGGCGACCAAGGTCCAAATCTGCTCCATACAACACCGTTTGA
>JBEIVB010000176.1:0-3675 GCA_040374085.1 Flavobacteriales bacterium
ACGCCCAGATGGCGCGAGAGGTTGTGCTGCTCGGCTTCGGTTTCGCCCCGCGCCACCTGCTCCAAGATCTGGTGCAGGCTTTTCTTCCGGAAGAGGCTCCGCAGGTTCATGCTATCGGGATTGGGTGCGGTTGCGTTTCCAAGCAGAAGCAACAGGCCCCGCCCCTGCCCCAGCCCCAGCCGACACCGGTGCCTTGGCGCTGCGCTGGTGCAGCAAGGCCCCCATCATGGCCGCCACCTGCGCCCCCTCGTGGGTGGGCTGCAAGAGGTATTCCGGACGGAAGTGCTGCTTCACAAAGTGGGTGTCGAAGCGTCCGCTCCGAAAGGCATCGTGCTCCATCACAAACCGGCAAAACGAAAGGGTGGTTTGTACACCGTTTATCTGATACTCATCTATGGCCCGCACCATGCGGTTTATGGCCTCTTCGCGCGTGGCCCCGTGGGTGATGAGCTTGGCAATCATAGGGTCGTAATAAATGGGAATGTCCATGCCCTCTTCAAAGCCATCGTCCACGCGTATGCCCGGACCTTGGGGGCGCACGTAGGTGTTGAGGCGGCCGATGTCGGGCAGAAACTGGTTGGCCGGGTCTTCTGCATACACCCGCACCTCTATGGCGTGGCCGTTGATGCGGAGGTCGTCTTGGCCGAAGCTCAGCTGCTCTCCGCGCGCCACCTTAATCTGCTCCTTCACCAGGTCTATGCCCGTAACCAGCTCGGTAACCGGGTGCTCTACCTGCAGGCGGGTGTTCATCTCCAGGAAATAAAAGCGGTTGCTCTCGTCGAGCAGAAACTCCACCGTGCCCGCGCCCACGTATCCGCAGGCCTTGGCCACATCTACCGCGCAGCGTCCCATCTCGTGGCGCAGCTCGGGCGTGAGGATGCTGCTGGGCGCCTCTTCCACCACCTTCTGGTGGCGGCGCTGCACCGAGCACTCTCGCTCAAACAGGTGCACAATATGGCCGTGGGTATCGCCCAGCACCTGCACCTCTATGTGGCGCGGACCGGCCACGTACTTCTCTATAAACACCGACCCATCGCCGAAAGCCGAGGTAGCCTCGCTCACCGCCAGCTTCATCTGCTCTTCAAAATCGTCTTCGTTCTCTACCATGCGCATGCCCTTTCCTCCCCCACCGGCAGAAGCCTTAATGAGCACCGGAAAGCCCGCCTCGCGCGCCACCCGCTTGCCCATCTCCACATCCTCAATGGCCCCATCGGAACCGGGCACCATAGGAATCTTGTACGACTTCACCGCCGCCTTGGCGCTCAGCTTATCGCCCATCACCTCCATAGCCTCGGGGCTGGGACCGATAAACGTAATGCCTGCCTCTTTCACCGCGCGGGCAAACGCCGCGTTTTCGGAAAGGAAGCCGTAGCCCGGGTGAATGCCGTCTACCCCCAAACGCTTGCAGGCCTCGAGAATGGCCGGAATGCTCAGGTAACTTTGGCTGCTGGGCGGCGGGCCCAGGCAAACCGCCTCATCGGCATAGCGCACGTGCAGCGCCTTGCGGTCGGCTTCGGAATACACGGCCACCGTAGCAATGCCCATCTCTTTGCAGGAACGCATGATGCGCAGGGCGATCTCGCCCCGGTTGGCCACCAAAATCTTCTTCATAACGTATCGTTGGGTGCACAGCGGCACCACAGGGCAATATTAGGAAATGGTTACGGGTTCAATGAATTTATTTTCTACCATTGTGTTATCACCACACCAAGCAGGAAACTCACCCACTATGGCGCAGGCAACCCCACCGGCAAGCATGGGCGACAAAGCCCCCAACCTCAGCTTCGTTCAGATCGTCAACATGAGCGTTGGCTTTTTGGGCATACAATTTGGCTGGGCCCTTCAGATGGCCAACATGGGCCCCATCTACGAATACCTCGGCGCCGAAGCCGACCAGATCCCCTTCCTCTTCTTAGCGGCTCCCCTCACCGGACTCATCGTGCAGCCCATCATAGGCTACATGAGCGACCGCACCTGGCACCCCGTGCTGGGGCGCAGAAGGCCCTATTTCCTCGTTGGCGCCATACTCAGCTCCCTGGCTCTGGTGTGCATGCCCAACGTATCGGCCCTGTGGATGGCGGCCGGACTCCTGTGGATACTCGACTCCAGCATCAACATCAGCATGGAGCCCTTTCGGGCCTTTGTTACCGACAAGCTCAACCAAGACCAGCGCACCACCGGCTTTGCCATGCAGAGCCTCTTCATAGGCCTGGGCTCGGTGGTGGCCTCTGCCCTGCCCTGGATGCTGGGCAACTGGTTCAACGTAAGCCGCGAAGCCGCCCCCGGCACCATACCCGATAACGTAAAACTATCGTTCTACCTGGGCGCCATCGCCTTCTTTGGAGCCGTGCTCTACACCATCATAACATCAAAAGAATACCCGCCCGCCGACCTCGACGAGGGCCACAAAAAAGAAGAAAGCCGCAAAGGCTTTGGCGCAGGTGCGGCCGAAATACTGCACGCCATACGCACCATGCCCACCCAAATGCGCAAGCTGGCCCTGGTGCAATTCTTCACCTGGCCCGGACTTTTTCTCATGTGGTTTTATTACTCTGCGGCTGTAGCCCGCCACGTGTTTGGGGCCGCCTCGGAAACCAGTCCGGAATACGCCCGGGGCGTGGAGTTTGCCGGACTCACCCTCAGCTACTACAACGCCATTACCTTTTGCTTTGCCCTCTTTTTGCCCGTGATGGCGCGCAAGCTGAGCCGCCCCATAACCCATTTGCTTTGTCTTATGGCGGGTGCCATAGGCCTCTTCAGCGTGGGCTACATACACGAAGCCAAATGGCTGTTTTTGGCCATGACCGGCGTGGGCATTGCCTGGGCCTCCATCCTCTCTATGCCCTACAGCATGCTCTCGGAGTGTCTGCCCGCCAACAAAGTGGGCATCTACATGGGCATCTTCAACTTCTTTATTGTGCTGCCCGAAATCATAGCCTCCCTCTTCTTTGGCTACATCATGAACCACTGGCTCAACAACGACCGCATGCTGGCCGTGCAACTGGGCGGGGTGCTCATGCTGGTGGCCGCGCTGCTGTGTTTGAGGGTGAAGGATAAGTAGCCGAAAGCGGCTGGAATGCCTGCAACATTTTTTGTTTTGAGGTGTGTGGAGGGTGTGGTTGGGAGCACACAGCTTAGGAATGGAGAGGAGGGTTTGGGGGGTAGCAAACGCACAAGATTATTGCCCTCAAAAAGTCCCACGGTTTTCCTGTGGGACTTTCTTTTTTCGCCCATTTTTCGCGGGTTTAACCTTAAGTGGCAGAAAACTTTTGCTGAGATTTGGGTTGGCCTAACAAACAAAAGTTATTTTTGACTCAATTGTCTA
Source organism: Flavobacteriales bacterium (assembly GCA_040374085.1). GTDB lineage: Bacteria > Bacteroidota > Bacteroidia > UBA4408 > UBA4408 > JBEIVB01. The sequence continues at coordinate 3,326 of JBEIVB010000176.1, forward strand.
ACCATAACCCTAATTTTAAATGAAACGTAATGCCCACATTGGCCAATACGTACAAAGCCTCAGAAAGGAGCGCAAGCTGGCGCTTAGGGAGGTGGCGGAGCACATTGGCATTGATGTAACTATGTTGAGCAAGATTGAGCATGGAGATAGGCAGGTGCAACCGCATCAACTTGTTAGAATTGTAGAATTCTTCAACTTAGATTTTAAGAAGCTGCAAATAGAGTATTTAATTCAAAAAAATCATTCTGAATATGGGCATCAGCCATTTTTAAAAGAATCGCTCCAAAAATATTTGCAGGACGTTACCACTTCAAAATAATAAGTTAAAATACTTAAGCACAATTATGGCC
>JBEIVB010000065.1:0-14675 GCA_040374085.1 Flavobacteriales bacterium
ATAGGCAATTACCCCGAGAAGATCAAAGAGAAACTGCTAAACGAACGACCTGAATTGCCTAACCCTGCCGTTTTTTGGTTTGAATGTTCCGAAAGTTATCCTTTCGATTCCACGATTTTCCCCGTTTCGAAAAGACGCTTTATGATGGAATTGAACCGCTTCGGTTCCCTGAAAGAAGGGCTTTAGGCAAACAGAGGCAAGGACTGCATCATGGCATTTACGCGTGCCTTAACCTCAGTCAATTGGGTGTCGTTGTTGCGGTGTTGAATGGCTTGATCTATGCACTCCACAACCTGAACAATTTCCGCCTCTTTGAGTCCGCGCGTGGTAATGGCAGCGGTGCCAAGCCGAACTCCGGAGGTAACGAAAGGGGACTTATCGTCGAAGGGAACCATGTTTTTGTTAACCGTAATTTCTGCCTTACCCAAGGCCGCCTCTGCCTCCTTACCCGTGCATCCTTTGCTGCGCAAGTCGATAAGCATAGAATGGTTGTCTGTGCCACCTGAAATAACCGAATAGCCAAGGGAAACCAAACCATCGGCCATGCATCGGGCATTTTTCACAACCTGTTCGGTGTATTTTTTATAATCTTCTGTTAATGCTTCACCGAAAGCTACTGCTTTTGCAGCAATAACGTGTTCCAATGGACCACCTTGGGTACCCGGAAAAACAGCGGCATCAAAGAGGGCACTCATAGGCCTTATCTCTCCTTTGGGAGTAGTCACACCAAAAGAATTTGGAAAATCATTTCCCATCAAAATCACCCCACCTCTTGGGCCCCGAAGGGTCTTGTGGGTGGTGCTGGTAACCACATGGCAATGCGGCAAAGGATCGTTCAAAATCCCAGTAGCAATTAAGCCTGCAGGATGCGATACGTCGGCCAACAAAAAGGCCCCCACCTCATCGGCAATGGAACGCAGCGTTTGGTAGTCCCAATCTCGTGAGTAAGCAGAGGCACCGCAAATCAGCAACTTGGGTTTCTCGGCAAGCACCGTTTTGCGAACGTTTGTGTAGTCGATCCTTCCGGTTTCGCGCTCAACGCCATAAAACGTTGCACGGTACAACTTACCGGAAAAGTTAACGGGCGAACCGTGAGTCAAGTGGCCACCGTGAGACAAATCAAATCCGGTAATGGTATCGCCGGGTTTCAACAGCGCGAGCATTACAGCAGCATTGGCCTGAGCGCCGGAATGGGGCTGAACGTTTGCCCAAGCAGCACCAAACAGTTTCCGAACGCGATCGATTGCAAGCTGCTCCACTTCATCCACCACTTCACAACCACCGTAATAACGTTTGCCCGGTAGCCCCTCGGCATACTTGTTCGTCAACACAGAGCCCATGGCAGCCATCACCTGAGGGCTTACGTAGTTTTCAGATGCAATCAACTCTAAACCAACGGTTTGGCGATGCAGCTCTTTCTCGATGAGTGCAAAGATGGCCTGATCAGGATGTGTGTTCATGGTTGTGTTCGGATGCGTGAAACAGATAAAAAGTGGGCAACAAGATCATAAGAATCAAAGGAGATTGCAACAAACCCATAATCTCACGCGCTAAGGTATAACCTTCTGCATTGCGGTTCATCAAGTAGCCAACCAGGTAAAACAAGGCAGCCACTCCAAACAATATCAAATGCACCACAACGGTAACCCGGTTGTATCGACGACTGCGATAAAGAAGATGAATGGTAGCTGCGGTTATAGAATAATACAGCCCATAAAACAATACTGTAAGAGCCCATTTACCGTAATACAATTGATGGTACGTTAGGGCGCCAAGCCATTTCAATGCACTGGGCAACTCATAGGTATACTCCGGATCCCTGTAATACACTTTAGTTGATTGGTAACCGATATTGACGAAAAGAAACTCGCGTAAAAACCCTACTAGGACTAATATGATTACAGCCCCTAAAGAAAAGAGAAACGAGCGATTAACTGCGGTTCTGGCCATACGAAATTCCGGAAAGCTTCATGGCCCACACCATCCATAACACAAACACGTACCCATATACGATCAGGGTGAAGGTATAGGTGTGATTGAATTCCATGTACTGTGGGGCATAATACGAAAGCAATGCCAAACCTATTACGCGTGTAATGTTCAATAAATGAATGGTAATGAGGCCCAATGGAATGAACCAGATTTTCTTCTTAACGGAGCCGGGATAAGCAACCATAAATCCAACGAAAAGCGCAAAGAGCTCCAAACCGTTGCAGGGATATCCAATTAAAACCCCGTGGGAGCCATCAATTCCAACCACCCCCATGGTGTCAACGCCACTGGGCAAAACCATAAGTGAGAACCCCAATTGCCTCAGAAACCATGCGGTTGAGGAGGTGAGATTATCAATCAGCCAATAATCTATTCGGCTGTTGGGATGAAGAAAAAGGTCGTAGCAAATGAACCAAATAACATAAAGACCCAGCGCTCGGGCGATAAACCGCAGGGCCAGGTTGGCTTGTATGGATGAGTATACGGCTTTTATGCGCATAGAATCAGAAACCCATACTCAAACCGAATTCGGTTGAAGCAAACCTTTATTTACCTGGAGCTGGAGCTGGTGAAGCCGGCTGAGCTGGCATTTTAGAGGCCGGTGCTGGAGCTTTAGCGTTCTGGATTTTCTCCCGCAACTCGGTGTCTTTTGGCTTTACGCCACCTTGATGGATAAATGAAGTAATGATGCTCAATACTACCAAGGCTGACACTAGGCCCCATGTAATTTTCTCAATAACCTCGGTGGTACGCTGCACACCCATCACTTGGTTGCTCGCTGCAAAGTTGGAGGCGATTCCGCCACCCTTGGAATTTTGAACCAACACCACCAGAATCAACATCAGGCAGACAATCAGTATTAATACGGTTAGAAGGGTACTCATTTCGAACGGTTTTGTTGCTGTTTTTCTCGTGCCTTTTTGGCAAGGGACGCAAAGTAACGGCTTTTTCCGGGAAACTTCAACGCCAAGGCCTCATAGATTTTTACGGCTTGCCCGAAATTGCCCTGTAGCTCGTAAATCCCTGCCAAAGTCTCACTGGCCAAATTCGGATCGTTCACCAAACTCTGTTTCGCCGCCTGCTGGGGAGTAAAAAACTCGGCCTTGGGCTTGCTGATTCGCGGCTCTTGAACAATAAACCGGTCGATGATGGCGGCTTGCACTTTTTTCTTTGGATCATCTTTTGCAACCGGCAACCCTGTTGGTTTTGGCGCTTTCAGCCATTCCAAAAAGGTCTTGGAGCCATGAGCCCCATCCTCATGAACAGATTGATCAGAGCCTATATTCGAAACGCCAAGCGATACACCGGTTTCGATCCCTTTGGATAGCCATTCCTTGTCCAACTCATCTACAGGATCGGTAGAGCTTACCTGAGCAGCGGTTTTCAACCAATCCGATTCTTGCCCTTTTCTAACTGCAAGAGCGGCCTCCTCTTCAAATGAAGGTAGGGCCGAAGATGGGCTGTTATCTATACCCAAAGGAGAAGGAATGTTCGATCCGGCTTTGAGATGCTGCTCCGATTCAGGGTCAGAAGGTTCAATCGACGAGACCATGACTTTTCCTAAAGTTGCTTCAATGGGGGTCTCTTTTGCTGACGATGGCGCAAAATCCGCTCCCGATACTTCGTCCAATATGGCGGTAGACAGCTCGTGCTTATCATCTGCCGATTTCGGCTCTTGTTCTGCTTCAACCGAAACGGCATTCAAAGGTTTATGAACATCCGTTGCGGTTGTGTTCAACAAAACCATCGGCGACTCTGGTTGATCTAGACTAATATCTGCTGAAAATACAACCTCTTCGCTGAGATGCTCATACAACAATGCTCTGTTGGGCAGAAATGCAGCAGCCCTTCGCAATGCTTGGCCTGCTCTCACATCGTGATGTTGATGATAGGCAACAGCCAACAGAAGATGGGCCGCATGAAAGTATGGATACTGCTCCACCACCTCCTGAGCAAGAGCAGAAGATGTATGTGGAAGCTGACTGAGCTCTTTTAAATAGCCTATAAATTGATGCCGATTCATTACCAATTCGAAAAACAACGGTTGAAAATATCGGTGTTGATCTTTTGTTGAATGTCTTTCAACAAATCTGCCTCAACGGAGGTAAGGCTGCGGTCGCTCGGAAAATCACCAAACATCGAAAAGGATTGCTCAAAATTCTGCTTTTCTTGAAGGGTATTGGTGTACTTTACGTTCACCGAAACTGTTAACCGACTGGCCGCAGCAACGTTTTCTCCACCGGTTGGAGCTGCTTGCACAGCAACAGGTGCTACCGTGTACCCAACAATACGACACTCCAACAATGCGTCACCACCTTTGGGTAATAATTTTAAATTGGTTTGAGCTGCAAAAAAATTGCGGGTCGATTCGGTAAAGGTTGGCCCTAAACTGGGCGGAGCTAGCGGAGCCACGTTCTGATACGGCACTATGGTAATGGATCGCAAGTCGGAAGGAACAGATGCCCCAGAAAGAGAATAAGTAACCTTACAACTGCACAGAAAAAGCATTGCACTGAACAAAATCAAAATATAACGAAAGACCATTTTAACCTTTTATGTTATACTCATGAATCTTCCTGTACAAGGTTCGCTCTGAAATGCCCAATTCCTTCGCTGCATACTTGCGTTTGCCGCGGTTCTTTTCAAGAGCCTTAATAATCAAGGCTTTTTCGCGCTCGTCAAGTGACAACGACTCCTCAACTTCAATCGTCGGCTGGACGGGAACAAAACCATGGGCAGATGCAAAACCGCCGGCGGGGATACTCCCTGCAGCGTCAACGGGTGTGCCCTGCACATCTCTTAGGATTCGGGCCAACACCTGAACCTGCTCCGGATTATTGGCATGCCCATCCTGCATCCATTCTAAAACCAACTTTTTAACATCGTTCAAGTCACGCCTCAAATCGAACAACACCTTATACAATATCTCACGTTCAGACATATCCGATGCAGAAGATTCAGATTTCACTAAAGCCGGGAGACTGGTTGCCTGAGCATGCGGAAGATATGGAGCGAGCATGGATGCGGTTACATCTCGATTCTTCTCAATAACCGAAATCTGTTCCGAAACATTCTTCAATTGCCTGATGTTACCTGGCCAGGCATATTGCTCCAACATGTGTTGAGCATCTGGTGTGAGGCGAATAGCAGGCATACGGTAGCGAACCGCAAAATCCGAAGCAAACTTGCGAAACAACAATCCTATATCGGCATTCCGCGACCTTAGCGGTGGAATTAGAATCGGAATGGTATTCAATCGATAGTATAAATCCTCACGAAATCGTCCCTTCGAAATTGCGTCGGGTATGTTCACATTGGTTGCCGCAATAACTCTTACATCGGTCTTTTGAACTTTGGAGGAACCAACCTTCAGGAACTCTCCCGATTCCAAAACCCTCAGCAAGCGTGCCTGCGTAGAGAGCGGAAGTTCGGCCACCTCATCCAAAAAAATAGTGCCGCCATTGGCTACTTCAAAATACCCTTTTCGGGCTTCATGCGCACCTGTAAAGGAACCTTTCTCATGCCCAAACAATTCAGAATCAATGGTACCTTCGGGTATGGCACCGCAGTTCACGGCAATGTATGAGCCGTGCTTGCGAATGCTGAGCTGATGAACAATTTGCGGAAAAACCTCCTTGCCGGTTCCACTCTCCCCTGTTACCAAAACCGATAAGTCGGTTGGCGCAACCTGAGTTGCTACATAGATCGCTCGATCTAAATCAGCATTACTTCCAATAATACCAAATCTTTGTTTTATTTCCTGTACCGTCATGTTGGTTATTTACCTCCCGAAACAGCATCGCCGTTGGCATCCAACTCAATAACCTCATACCCAAGTTTAGAAAGCCCGGGCGCAACTTTTGCTTTGTCGCCAACCACACAAATCACCATGCGGTTTAAGTCCAGCTTTGCCTTAGCCAAGGCATCGATCTCCGACTTTTGAATGGCAGTTAAAATCTTGTATTGATCTTGAGTAAAAGACTCGGGCAAATTAAAATCAACAATACGCTTTAAAAACCCTGCTTTCTGAAACAAAGATTCATATTTTAAAGCCTCTGATTGACCTAAAGAGAGACGAGTAAAACGGAGCTCTTCTTCCGTAATACCAAACTCGCGAAATTTATTAATTTCTTTAATAAATTCAACAACAGAACTATCCGTTGCGGAGGCCTTTACCCCTGCAGATGCTGTGTAAGGGCCAACGTAACGTGAACCCGAAAAGAAGCTACGTGCGCCGTAGGTCCATCCCTTGTCTTCGCGTAAGTTTAAATTGATACGACTATTAAATGCACCACCTAATGGAAAATTCATGATGGTACTTTTATAAAAATCACCTGTGGCGTCAAAAGGCATAGAGAGATAGCCGATGCGAATTTCAGATTGTGCAGCCTTATCCTTATTTACCAAATAAAGTTTGGTCTTGGCAGGAGTCACGGTTACTATGGGATCGGGGAATGCGGTCTTTTTGTTTTGCCACTTCTTAAGAAACTCCAGCTTAGAGAGCAGTGCATCCTTGGAAACATCTCCAACCACCACCAATGAAGCCAGATTTGCACTCCAAAATCGGTTGTAATAATCCTGAACATCAGCAAGGGAGATGCCTTTGACCGTTGTTGCGGTTCCAAGAGTAGGCAAGGCCAAAATAGAACCAGCAGGGTACAACAGCCGAGAAAAAACATTGTTTGCAATAACAACCGGCCGGGTACTTTGATCCTCTATAGTCTGCAGCTGCTCGGTTTTCAGGCGATCGAATTCTTCAGATTTAAAGGAGGGCATAAACATCTTTTCTTCCAAGATGTTGAGGGTAGCCACAAGGTTTTTAGACAACGAATATACATTTACGGTAATATCCTGGGGACCCGGGAAAATGGAAATTTCGCTTCCAAGAGCCTCAAGAGCTTCACTGATTTGTTCCGCCGAGCGCTTTTGAGTGGATTCATCCAAAAGCTTAGCCATCAGATACGCTACGCCGGCCTTTTCCGGCGTTTCAAACCTGTGTCCACAGGGTATAGACAATTGGAGAGAGACAGCTGGAATTTCCTGACTTTGGGTTCCAATAATTTGCAAGCCATTGTCGAAAGCTGCACGCCACAAAGTTGGTAAAACCATGACAGGACTTTTTCCGGGTGCTGGTTGTTTAGACCGATCAAATGCATCAACGGGTTTTTTGTATGAAAGTCCTTGGTACTCTTTGTGATCTGCATCGGACGGATTGGTAAGCTTGGGTGTGTAATTATCCGCTCCAGCAACCAAGTTTGTCATCCCTTTCGGCACTACGCTTAAAACAACCGATTGCTTATTTTTTATGTACTGATTGTACACCCTTTTGAGATCATCGATGGTTAGTTTTTTATAGCCTTGCCATTCTTGATCCAGGTAATCAGGGTTTCCAACAAATGTATTATAAGCCGCGAGGCGAGACGCCTTTCCGCCAACCGTGGCTGCAGACGATATAAAAGATGCCTCCATTGTGGCTTTAAAACGCTCTAATGCATCAGATGAAAAACCGGTTTTCTCAAAATCGTTTATGCAAGCACGCAGCAACTTTTCCGTTTCTGCCAGATTTGTTCCCGGCATTGCCTTGACTGCTACTTCAAAATTACCGGAAAGCTCCATAGTAGGATGACTAGCCTCCGCCTCAATGGCTTTAGAAGATTTTATAAATGTTTGATATATGATGGAATTCTTGGTTCCACCCATTAATTGGGCCAATGCATCGAGCGCAGGCTCATCCGGATGACGACCCGGAACGGTAGGGAATGTTATGACAACTAAAGGAAACTTAATATTGTCTTCGTATGATATATATTTAGTATTGTCTAAAACGACCGGCTTCTTCTCCATACCCCTTACCTCAGGCCCCCTTGGGATGGAGCCAAAGTACTTTTCCGCCAATTTCAATGCCTCATTTGGATTGATGTCTCCGGCAATGGTAAGCGTCGCATTATTGGGACCATACCAGCGCATAAAAAATTGCTTCAGATCATCCACGTTCACCCTGTCCAAATCCACTAAATCTCCAATCGTTGACCATGAATATGGATGTCCGTATGGATATAATGTTCTGGCAATTTTTTCATTAACCAAGCCATAGGGTCGATTGTCGTAGTTCTGACCCCGCTCGTTTTTTACCGTGGCGCGCTGAACTTCAAACTTTTTTTGGGTAACGGCGTCGAGCAAAAAGCCCATTCTGTCGCTTTCTAACCACAAAGCAGTCTCAAGTTGGTTGTTGGGTACGGTTTCGAAATAATTGGTGCGATCGGAGTTTGTAGTTCCGTTTAAGGTGCCCCCCGCTTCAGTTACCAACTTAAAATGCTGCTCATCTGCAACGTGGTCGGACCCCTGAAACATCATGTGCTCAAAAAAGTGGGCAAATCCGGATCGACCTATCTCCTCGCGAGAAGAGCCAACATGGTAAGTAACATCAACATGGACTAGAGGGTCGCTATGGTCTTCATGCAAAATCACTTGAAGACCATTGGGAAGGACGTACTTAGAGAAGGGAATGACCAACTTTCCTTGCTGAGGTTCAACTTTTTGTAAGAGTTGGGCCGAAGTAGTTTGAGCAAAACCAGCAAAATCGGCCAGCGTGGCGGATATCAACAATCCGAATGTGAAAATCTTTTTCATGTAGATGAGGTGACTAAACTGCTGCAAAACTGACAAATTTTCCGAAACAGAGCTCGGCTTGAAAACTAAAAAAGTTTGTGTTCCCATCCCTTCACATTAAAAAAAAATTAATAATTCGATTTTGATGGCCCAGAAAATCAGTAAGAAAAGGCCCTTGCAATCACTTTCTGGTCGATAATAAAACGGATTCCATGCTTTGGATTCCATCGAATCCCGAAAATTCCCTACTTTTACCCACGATTCTGCGTTGAAAAAAAACAAACACCAACATACCTTATGTTTACACATCTCTACAAAACCCCTACGTTCAGCAAGTTCGCAGCGAAAAATGGCACAGTAAAGTCATTTTCCCGATGGCTGGGTTTCGTTGCATTGATTGTTTCCGGAGTAATGCCGGCGAGCGCCGCCACTTATTTTTCGCAAGGCTCTGCCGGATTTAGCGTCCTCGCAAACTGGAACACCGTTGCAGGTGGAGGTGGTGCCAACCCTGTTGCTGGAGACTTGACCAGCGGCGCCCACACCTTTGTGGTTCAAAACGGAAACGTGGTAACTGTTGACCAAAATATCGCAGTGCTTGGTTTAACGATAGGTACAACCGCTCCAGCTACCGCTGGTTCACTGGTTGTTGGTAACAACACCACCGGGCGAACCATAACGGTTAACGGCTCGGTGCTGGTTAACGACCAAGGATCGATGACGACCGACGCAGCGAACTTTGCAAACCACACCTTAACCCTTCTGCCTACAACCGCTGGAAACTCCTTAACGGTTAATGGTGTATTGGATTTATCGTTTAGCACGGGTTCATCCACCAGCATTTCGGTTACCAACCAAGCTGCACCGCTGGTTACAAGTTATTCCTTTAATGGTTCAGCATCTTCGGCAAACATCAAACTGGGCAACCTTACCGTTTCTCCGGCAAGTTCTACGATGGCCTTAACCCTCGGTGCAGGAGTTACTTTCGGCGGAAATGTTACCCTGGCGGCCAATGGGTCGATGAATGGCGGGGCATTTTATCACTACTTGGTCGGCAATTGGAATCAAGCATCCACAACTGCCTACACCAGTTCCGGAACCATTGAGTTTGTTGGAACATCTGCTCAAATTGTGAGCAACACACCAACCTCTACCTCCGCCAATTTCAACAACTTAGTAATGAACAACAACAACGGTGTTGTTCTTTTCACTTCCCCGGTCAACATTTTAGGCAACTTGTCGTTTACCCCTGGCTCTGTAACTACCCTTCAGCTTTCTTCTGGTGTTAGCCACACCCTTACCGGTAACTTGGTAATGGATGCCACCTGCTTCCTTAATCAAACATCCGGAACCCTCACTTTCAATGGCTCGAGCGCTCAGAACATAGAACTCCAGAACGCTACCTTCTTTAATATGACCTTTTCTAATGGTGGTGTTCTAAATCCCAAAACCCTCGTCGGAAACCTTACTTGTAATGGTACAATGACCATCAACTCAACGGCTTCTGTTTTGGGTAATGGCGACCACACCATTTCTGCCGGTCTAACCCTCAACGGTTCCTACAACCTTATCGGTAACGCAATTTTATGCGGTGGCAATGTTCAGAGTCAAAACGCAACCGTAAACATTGGCTCTGCTAACGTTATAGTGCAGCCCAACACTCCTTTTGGCGGAGGAACTGTTTACTTTTTGCCCCAATCGCCTTCAACCAATTTTACCTTTCAAGCGAACAGCAACGTAACCGTAAATGCTGGTGGACAGTTGGTCATCAACAACAATGCCTTTGTAACCGGGCAAACCGGAACTGTTTTCTCGGTTAATACGGGAGCCAACTTATACTTACGTGGAGCCAACAACTTCCCAACCGGCTTCGGCGACTTCTTTTTTGGAACGGGAACTTCTACCATTTACGACGCAGGCATTAACCAAACCATTACCGGTGGCCAATCGGCAAGCGGAGCAAATATTGAACTGAACAACCTTACCCTCGGAGGTGCAGGAACTACCAAGACACTTGCTTTGGGGAATCTTAGACTTACCGGAAGCCTAACATTAAACAGCGGCATTACAGCCAACCTTCTTGGAGCTGATGTTTTCATCCAAGGTAACGTGCAATCCAACGCAACCGGAATAAACACCATCAACAGCGATGCCTTATTTTGCTTGAACAATCCAAACGGTAACCAAACAATCGGTGGAACCAGCATGGTGTTTAATCTCAATAACTTCTTGATTACCAATGATAGCCCGGTTTCTGTCATCACCAAGACCATCAACTCCAACATCTTAGTTTCGGGAGATTTTACCGCCACGAACACCGGAGGTTCTTCCGTTCTTCCTCTGGTTTTGGAATGGGGTACCAGCCAAATAACCAACACTGCGCTTCCATTGCCAGCATTGGGTATTGGAACCTTTTCACTGGATCCATTTGTGCGCATCAACACTTCCGGTCTGACGTCTTTCCGGAATTCTATCCGCAGTTTTCTCTCCACCAGCCTCGACCCCGCGTCAACCATCCGCTACAACAACGGAACCCAGTACACCATCCAGTTGCTTGCTGAAGGCATCACATATGGCAACCTTGAGATTGCCGGTTCCGGTATCTACAATTACAAATCTGCCTGCGGAGACTTGAACATTTCGGGCAACTTCTCCGCTGTAGGAGGTGTACCCGTACTTCGTGATAGTCTTTTCAACGTTTCTATTGGTGGAGACTACTACTTGATAAACAACAACTACCCCAACCCAAGGGCAAATGCCGTGTTTACCTTCAACGGTAACTATCAGGTTATCGGCAACTGGACTACGTTGAACCTGCCCAATGTTGTTTTCGGGGGGGTATCCGGTAGTACCAAATACTTCAACAATACAAGTGGCTCTGTAAATGTTTATGGCGACCTAACCATCGAAAACAACATCATTGTGGATGCCAATACCAGAAGCATGCAAATGTTGAAGGGTAACTTCATCAACACCGATGGTATTTTCTTACAAACAACTGGTACCACCACATTCAATGCCCCATCCAACTTTCAAAGCATCACCACCAATGCTTCAAGTTCCTTTGGAAATTTGACCATGAATAAAACGGGCACCAATACCGGTCCCTCTCCAACCCAGCGGACCCTGCAACTTCTCAGCAATGTAAATGTTGTGGGTAGCTTAAACTTCACGGCCAATGCCTCTGATCTCGACATGAGCAACATTACCCTTTCTGTTGGTGGAAACATCAACTACGGAACGGGAGCTACTGCGAACACGGTTGGAAGTACGTTGGCAATGAATGGAAATGTGGCCCAAACTTTTACCAATACAGGTGCAATTCCATCCTTAAACAATCTCGTGTTCTCCGGATCTGGATCGAAAGCTTTGAATACGAACACCTACAACTTGACGGGGTATTTTCAAATCAACAGCTCGGTTGTTACGAGTGGTGTTGTGATCAACTTGCAGGGAGACTGGATCAACAATGGCGGAACGTTTAATCACACCAGTACCGTAAATCTAAACGGGGTTAACCAAAATATCAGTGCCAGCAACTTCAACAATTTAACCTGCGCCGGAACAGCCGGGTCCACAAAAACCTTGTTGGGTGCAATTACTATAAATGGCTCATTGCTGATTAACGCAAACATCATACTCGATGTTACGGCCCTTAATCAGGGCATTGCTATTGGTGGGAATTACACCAACAACGGAACCTTCCTTTGCAATACTGGAACGGTAACCTTTATTGGCGGCGGGAAATCCATTATTTCCGGAGGAACAGGAATTGGAAAACAATTTTACAACATCAACGTATCGAGTTCAACAGGTTCAAACAACAGTTTGTCTACCAATGATTTGTATGTCATCAACGACTTAACCATCAGCAGTGGAAACTTGGTTTTCGGAAACTTCAATGTAACCGTTGGAGCCAACCTTCTCAACTCTGAAGTGATAAACATGAATGGAACAGGTGCGCTTAACCTTATCGGCTCTGCTGCTAACCTCTCCTTTGATCCAGGATTACCCACCTCTGCTTACCGCGTCATCAACATCAACGCAGCAAGTGCAGGGGTAACTTATTCCCTTATCAACAACAACATTACCACCAACAACAGCAGCAGCATCAACATCAATACCGGTAAATTGAAGCTCAATGGGCGCAACATTACCATGAGTGCAACCAACGGAAATGTAAACATTGCCGCCGCTGGAACCTTGGACGTAGATGCCGGAGCTCAATTGCTTATGGGCAATGGAGGCCAAATAAACAACAACGGTGGGGCCTTGAACATTGTGGGTAACTCCATCAATGTGGCTCAAATTGGCCGAAGCGGCACAGGAGCTGGAGCCGGTTACACCATCAACCAGAACTCGGGTACCTTTTCTGCACGCTTTTACCTCATTGATGGAACCACTGGAAATGGCTTGACCATTGCCGGAACCAGCACCGTTAATGCTGGCAACAACTTATCCAACGGAACCTTCAACAATGGGTCTGGAACTGCCTACATTACGCTAACCAATTGGAACTTTACACCGGATTTTACCATTAACAATGCTGCATTCAACGCAGGTCCCACCCGTAACGTATCTCGGAACAGCCTAACTGCAACCGGAATCGTAACCTTCAACGGTTCTACTGGTTCTTTAGCAGGTCCAACCTTTGAATTGGATCTTGCAAACCAAATCAACTGGACATCTTCTGCAAAACGTTGGACCAACTCTACTGGTGACAACTTGTGGTTAACCGCAGGAAATTGGGACCCAGCAGTTGTGCCTACTTCAGGCGACACGGTATACTTGGACAGAACCAACATTTCCGCTTCATATTCTTGCATCATTAACGGTGCTGCGCAGGTTGGTCGTTTGGTAATCGATAATACAGGTTCCGCCAACTCCATTACCCTTACCATCAATTCAGGAAATACCCTTGATGTTTCGGAAAACCTGAACATCATCAACGCTAATGCAAGTCTTGTTCAACAATCGCCCACCTCTATATTGAATGTTGGTGGTAGTTTCATTAATACAGGAACCTACACGGCCAATAGCGGTGCCATTAATTTTAATGGTGGAATCGGGAATTATCAAATTGCGCCCGGCTCTTCCCAATTCTTTGATTTGAACTTCACCGGATCCGGTACGTACACTCTTTCGTCTAACATTACCATCAACAACAATTTGTCTGTAACCGGTGGTACGTTAGATGTTTCCACGAACAACTACACCATCACCGTTGGAGGCAACTGGACCAACAGCTCACCCGGTGTATTTATTCCAAGGAATGGAAGGGTGCTGATGAACAAAGCAGGTGGCACTCAAACTCTTACCGGAGGTCCTTTCTTTAACTTCGTTTCTTCGGGAACCTCAACCAAAGTCATCACCACGAATACCAACTTCAACGGAACTGTTCGCATTGGACCCAACTCAACCATCAACGGTGGCAACAACCTCATCACCGTTTTGGGTAACTGGAGCAACTTCTCTACAACTGGATTCACACAAACTGGCGGTGGTACCGTTCAATTTACCGGAACTGCTACACAGATCATTGATACAGCTGGTACGGTAGCTTCTGGAACTTTTGCTGGACAAACGGGTATTGCTAGCACTTTTAACAACATTGTTTTGGCCAATACCGGTGGTAAAACCATTGGTCGCGGCTTCTCCGTTGCAGGAAACTTCAGCATATCATCGGGTTGCGGCAATGTGAACACGAATACCGTTCAGATTACCGGAACCGGTTCTGGACAGTTTGCCATCAGCGGTGCTGCTAACTTCTTCATACAGGGTGCAAACAACTTCCCCAGTGGATTTGGTAGTGTTAGTCTTGCATCAAACAGTACGATCCTATATCAATCGGATGTACCGCAAACCGTATTTGCCACCACTTATGGTAACCTAGACCTACGTAGGTTAACTGCTGCCACCAACGTAACCAAAACGCTCGCCGGCAACATCACCATATTGGGTAACCTTAACCTCAGTGCCGACAATACTACCCAGCTAGATGCAACAGATAGGATCATTACCCTAAACGGTGCTTTCAGCTTTGCTGTCGGTGGAAGAAGAATCTTATGGGGAACTAC
>JBEIVB010000199.1:0-2809 GCA_040374085.1 Flavobacteriales bacterium
TGCCTGTTTGCCCTGGGAAGCTTTGCTGCTCAATCGCAAATTGTATTCGAAGAAACCTTTGAAGGCACCACCGGCACTGCCCTGCCAACCGGCTGGACGCAAACCACCCTCGCAACCGACGGAGGTTGGAAATCGGGAACAAACACTGCTCTTTCTAGCCAATCCTTCCCCTTTCCGGCTCATGGACGTTTCGTGGGTACCAACGACGACGCTTGCAACTGCAACAAAAGCGCTGATTTCCTTACCACACCTTCTATTGATTTAACAAACGTTGTAAACCCAACCCTTCGCTTCGAGCGTTTCTTCATTGAAGGAACCTATCAGGGTGCTACTGAGAGCATGAAAGTGCGCATCAGCACCGATGGCGGCACCACCTGGACCGACCTTGCTACCGCTAATGGACAAGGCGGATGGGTAAACGAATTCATCAGCTTAGCCAACTACGCCAACCAAACCATCAAAATCGGATTCCTTTACAACGATGGAGCCGGTTGGACTTACGGTGCGGGTGTAGACAACGTAACCATTTACACTCCTCTGCCTGCAGACATCTCTGTTAACAACGTGGTAGTACCGAGCTACATCGGCAACAACCTTCCGGTTTCCCTTACCGGAAGCCTAACCAACTTTGGTGGTGCAGCTGTTACATCGTTGACCCTCAACTATTCTGTTGACGGTGGTGCACCTGTTAGCGCTAACCTTACCGGCTTAAACATTTCAGCTGTAAACGGCACCTACGACTACACCCACCCAACTGCCTACACCCCAACCGCTACCGGAATCCGAAACATGAAGGTATGGGCAAGCAACATCAACGGCATTGCCGATTTGAACGCCAGCAACGACACTGCCTTTGGTTCTACTAACGTTGCCGCTCAGGTGGTTGATCGTACCGTATTGTTGGAGGAGTTTACCAGCTCTACCTGCGCTCCTTGTGCATCTTTTAACCAAGTATTCGATCCGCTGTTGGAAACAAACAACGCCAACACTGCAGGTTCACGCGTTGGCGCCATCAAGTATCAAATGAACTGGCCTTCACCCGGAACCGATCCTTCTTACAACCCTGACGGTTTAACCCGTCGCACCTACTACGGTGTATCCGGCATCCCTAGCCCTTGGCTAGACGGTAAAGACACCAACGCTGACCAAGTTGCCATTGATGCTGGACTTCTTTCAAAAAGCCCTGCATCAATGAGTGCTTCTGCAACTGTTGTGGGCGACTCTTTGAAAGTAACGGTAAACACCACACCATACGTGAACGCTGCTACTGGAATGAAGTTGTTTGTTGCGGTGTGCGAGCGTCAGTACAACTATACAGGAACTACCTCTCAAACCCAATTCCACCACGCCATGCGCAAAATGTTGCCTGATGGTAACGGTTCTGCAATTGCAGCTGTATCGGGCACTGCGATTACCCGCAACTATGCGCGCAAGTTCGTTACCGTTGCTGCCGGAAGTACTCCTGCTCAAAACTCATACGACCTATGGGCAGGTATGCAGAACCTTGAAGTAGTTGCCTTCGTGCAAAACACCGCTACCAAGGAAATCATTCAGGCTGCTTTTGCTATTCCAACCGGAACCAGCGGAATTGCCAATCAAACGGCTGAGGTAGGTGTAAACATCTATCCTAATCCTGCTGCAAACGAAGTGTTCGTGGTATTGGAGAACAAGACCAACGAAGGCGTTACCCTCGACATCATCAACAGCTTGGGCGAAACTGTGTTCAGCAGCGCAGAGGCCCGCACTGCCGGAACCCGTACCGTTCAGATCAACACCAGCAATCTGGCCAACGGTTTGTACTATGCTCGCGTTGCCAGCAAAGGTCAAAACCAAGTGGTTAAGTTCAACGTAATGCATTGATGAGCATTCTCATTGCTTTAAACAAAAGGCTGTTCCTTCGGGGACAGCCTTTTGTTTTTATTTTGGTATTGCTGCCTCTCTTTTTCCCGAGAGGTGCCTACGCCCAAGTTTCATTTGAGCGACATTATCGTTTTGGGGAGGAGGATTATGGCTTAGCCATTCGTGAGGCTTCAGACGGCAGCTTCATTATGGCGGGCTACACCTCATGGCCCGACAGCTTGGAGATGGCCTTACTGATTTGCAAACTCACCAGCAACGGCGAGGTGGTGTGGAGGCTAGCCCCTCAGCCCGGCAGAGAGAACTTCGGCACCGACCTGTTGCCGGGTCCATTGCCGAATACTTGGGCCGTTGTGGGAACTTGTTCCGATTCAACCGGCAAAAAACAGGGGCTATGGCTGATGTTCAACGAGCAGGGCGAAATTCTTCAAACCCGGATCTATGAAGACCCACAACCCCTCACCCTGCGTCATGGAATCCGCACCAGCGATGGCTACATCCTATACGGTCAAGTGTACAATCCCGAGAAATCCAACCAGTTCTTTTTGATAAAAGTCGGAAACAACGGAGAGGAAGTTTGGCGCAAATCCTATGGCGGCGTTGCCAACGAATATTTTAAAGCCATCTTATTATGGCCACAGGGCAATGGTATTTTGGGTGTAGGTGACATTCAAGATGGAAATCAACCTACCGATGTGGTGGTGGTGCGCATGAACCAAAACGGCGACAGCTTGGGATCCAAGCGGTATGGGAATGCCTATGCCAATGGATCGCAAAGCCTGCTGGCCATGCCCGATGGTGGTTTTATGGTATTGGGTGAAAGTGCGGTAGCGGAAAACGGGCCCTTTCAATTTTATCTTCTGAGGCTCAACGCACAGGCCGACAGTGTGGGCGGATATGAACTGGGTGGACCGGGTGCCGATGCGGCCTTTTCCGGAACCGTTGCAGACAA
>JBEIVB010000019.1:0-32957 GCA_040374085.1 Flavobacteriales bacterium
ACATCAAGATGGCTGCTCAAAAAGAATTGACCTCCGGGCTTGGTAATCCGGAAGGATTCTTTCATAAATTGTTTGTAATCCTTGAAGTGGTCTATGGCCGACTGGCTCATGACTAAATCGGCGCTGTTGCTTTTGAAAGGCAGTTTTTCGGCGTAGGAAAGAATGTGGCCCATTTTCAACTGAGCCAAGCGCGGATAAATTCGCAAGAATTGGTCGTGCAACAGCCTCAGGTTCGGATCCACCAGATAATATCGAAGGGTTTCCGGATGTCGAAAAAAGGAACAGTAGGCATGCCCTGTTCCGGCTCCGATGTCCACCACGGTGGCGTTGCGCAGTTCATGCAGACCGCTGCGTTCCGCTAAATAGTTGAGCAAAGGCAGCGCATTCACTAAGGTATATACAGAGAGGGATTTGTGGTAGTTGAGGAACTGCGCATTCAAACGCGCCCACTCATCTTGGTTTTTTTCAAATTCCTGTCCGGTGAAATCCACCACCTGATTTTCGATGGCGAACCGTTTCCCGCTGCTGCTGCAGGTTAGAGCGTTGCCCTGCTCTTGCAAGGGGGCATCGGCTTGCTCCGGACTGCACAGTTCGGCCAGCATGTTGGCAGGAGACAACCGTTGCTGTTCGTATAGATCGGCCAGCTCGTAAATGTTGCGCTCTTTCTTGAGCAGGTTCAGTTGCAGTTGCAGGAAATCCATAGGTTATGACCATTTGCGGCTCTCAAGCGCAGTGCGGGTACCGAGCAAAAAGAGCGCGTTTAGGGAAAGAAAATAAAGCACGTCGCGGGTGTCGATTACACCGCGGCTCAACGAGAGGTAGTGCGCATTCATGCTGAGGTTGCTGAGCCATGCTCCAGCTCCGGATAGGAATGGGATGCTGCCAAGAGATTCGAGTCCGGTAAACAAAATGAAGCACATAAAAACCCCAATAACAAAAGCCACCAGCTGATTCTCGGTTAAGGCACTGGACAGCATGCCAATGGAAACAAACCCGGATCCCAACAACATCAATCCAATAAAAGATCCGAATGTGCCGCCGCTGTCTAAGTTGCCCTCGGGAGCACCCAGATCGTAAACGGTTTTCACGTACACCAAGCCGGGCAGCAGCGCCACCAACAAGAGCACTACCCCGGCAAGGTATTTGGCCCACACGATTTGCAACTCGTTTATGGGCTTAGTCAACAACATTTCCAAGGTTCCCGTTTTGCGCTCCTCAGAAATCATACGCATGGTAATTGCCGGAACCAGGAAAAGAAACAAGTACGGAACAATGGCAAAGAGGCTGTCTATGCCGGCAAATCCGGCATCAAGAATGTTCGAAGGCCCCGGTAGAATCCACAAAAATAGACTCAGCATAACCAAAAAGGCCACCAACACTACATAGCCCATTAAGGAAAATAGGAAAAGGCGAATCTCGCGAAGGAACAGTGCAGTCATGATGGAAGAAGGCCCAAATATAGTGATTTGACCTGCGGCTTATCCAATGCGTTTGGTAACCAGCGATTGAACCAATTGATAGAGCTGCAATGGTTGCAGGGTGCGCCACCCCACGAGGTTGATATCCCCTCCCATGACCAAATAATAATCGAGGTTGGCTTTCTGAATTTCTTTTAAAACATGCTCGCGGAAGTTGAGAAGGGCAATCCATCCTTCCTCCACATCCTCAAACCATTCCTCGTAATAAGAGTCGTCGCTCACATGAAAGTTGAGCACGTTTTCGCCCAATAACACAAACTTGTTTATTCCGGCTGCCATTAGTACATCGGCCACCTCCCGTTTCAAAAACATGATGTCGTTGTTTACGGCATCGTTCCACTCGCCCAGCAGCTCAATGATGGCAAACCCCTCGTGGTAATCTGCATAAAGGATTTTCAGATATAGGGTTTCAGAGCCAAAGTCGTCCCACTGCGGGTGCAGCAAAAAGTTGTAGAGGTTATGGGTGAATTCGAATTCCGAGTACTCGCGCTCATAGAAGGGTGAGCGATCGTCTTCTTCAGCTGCATAGAGGCTGCGCCAGTTGTAGTATGGCTCTAAGGTATGCATGGGTTAAGAAAGGGCATCAATGGCTTTGCGCACGCTGCCATGTTGGAGAAGAAGTTTTTTGGCATCGTCATAAGGCAATTGGGTATGCTGCATCACCATGCGCGCACCGCGGTCAATGAGCTTTTCGTTGCTCAGTTGCATGTCCACCATTTGGTTTCCCTTTACTCTTCCCAAGCGTATCATGGCGCTGGTAGAAAGCATGTTGAGCACCATTTTTTGTGCCGTTCCGGCTTTCATGCGGGTGCTGCCTGTGATGAATTCCGGACCCACGAGCACTTCCACCGGAAGTTCGCATGCCTGCGCCACTGCGCTGCCGCCATTGCAGGTGATGCAGCCGGTAAGGATTCCCGCTTTTCTGCAGGTTTGGAGGGCACCCACCACATAAGGTGTAGATCCCGATGCAGCAATGCCCACCACCACATCGTTGGTTGTGATGCGGTGGGCTTGCAGGTCGCGCCAGCCGGCTTCGGCATCGTCCTCAGCAAACTCCACGGCCTTGCGAATGGCCGCGTCGCCGCCCGCAATGAGGCCTACTACCAGCCCATGTTCAACCCCAAACGTGGGCGGACATTCCGAGGCATCCACTATGCCCAGCCTGCCGCTGGTGCCGGCACCCAGGTAAAAAAGACGGCCACCCATAAATAAGGCATCGCCAATTGCGGCAGCCAGTTTCTCAATTTGGGGCAAGGATTTCTCCACCGCCAAGGCTACTTTTTGGTCTTCGCGGTTGATTCCGGCAAGCATTTCCGACAAGGGCATCTGGTCGGGAGCTTCGTATATTGAGCTATCTTCGGTGAGTTTATTCATGGGCGTGCACGCTGTCTTCAAAATTAGGAAAAAGCCCTCGGCTTTGCGGTATACCGGTTGTTTTATTTGTGCATGGTTGTTATTCTGTTGCGCTGCCTCACCGTCTTTTGCCCAAAAGAACCGGGCATCTTCAGACAGCACGCGCGCCCTCGTCTTTCTGAAAAAGGTATCCCAGGCTTACCTGCAAGGCAAATTCGATGAGGCCCTTCGCTGGGGTAAAAGAGGCCTTCAGTGCGCCCGCAATGCGCGCAGTGAATCCTTAATGGGCCGCAGCCGTTTTGCCTTGGGAGAAGTGTTCGATCGCCGCGGCGATTTGGCTCAAGCAGAAGAAAATATGGCCTTGGCCATTCGACACATGCAGAGGGCACATGACAAATCCTTGCTCTCCGATTACTTAGGCGCTTACGGAAACCTCGCACTCAAGAGGGGACAAACCGCAGTAGCCCTCGATCACCTGCTGAAATCCTTATCGCTTGCAGAACAAATCAAGGACTCTTCGCGCATTGCCGGAGGCTTTTCCAACCTCGGCATATTGTATTGGAGCACCGGGCGCCTCGGGGCCTCCAGAGGGTATTTAGAAAAAGCAGTTGCCATAAGAGAAAGGCAAAAAGACATCGGTGGGCTGGCCTACAGCTACGGCAATCTGGCCATCGTAAACAAGCTGGAGGGAAAGGATAAAGAAGCTATGCACAACTACCAAAAGACACTGGAGATGTGCAGGGAAATGAACGATTCGGTTTGCATAGCCAACGTGTATAACAACATTGGTGTTTTACTCCAAGACCAAGGAAAGTTCCAAGAGGCGTTGGAGTTTCAGTTGATGGCCTTGGCCATGCGCAACGAGCAGCATGATTTACAAAGCCTGACTGTATCTTACCTGAACATCGGCGGACTCTACAGAACCCTCAAACAACCCGGAAAAGCAGAGGCATTTGCCAAACAAGCGCAAAGTCTCGCCCTCAAAACCGGCGCTTTGGAGGATTTGCGCGATGTGTACGAGCTGAGGGCATTTTTAAAAGAAGATGCGCACAAGCATAAAGAGGCTTTGGCTTTTTTTCGGAATTTTCAGAAAGCCAGCGACAGTTTGATGCGGAGCAGGGAAGAAGAAAAAATGGCCCGGTCTGAATTGAATTATGACTTGGAAAAACGCCGGCAGGATGCCAATCTTCGTGAAGAAAAACGCAGCCATGCTTTCCAAATGGAGGCCCAACGGGGCATGCAGCAACGCAACCTGTTCATTATGGCGTTTGTATGTGCATTCATCATTGGAATGCTGCTCTTGTTTGCCATCCTGAGGAACCGTCGCGCAAACCGGCTTTTGCAGGAAAAGAATGAGGCCTTGGAAGAAATAAATAGACAACAGGGTGCACTTACTCAAATTTTAGCCCACGACCTGCGAACGCCCATCACGCAAATTAAAGGACTTGTGGGCTTATTGGACTTTACGGGGCCTATCAGCCCCGGGCAGCGAGAGGTTTTAGATAAAATTAAGATGGCTGCCTCCGGAGGAAATCAGCTCATCGACGATTTATTGAGGATTGGCCTCATAGAGCAGGATGAACAAGGAGCCGAGCTGAAAAATGTAGAAATAGCGGACTTATTGGAATCGGTCTGCCGCCATTTTGCCGATGAGGCGAAGCGAAAACAAATGATGGTGGTGAATCGATATGAGGGAGATGGAGTGCTTAGAACCAATTCGGCTTTTTTACAACAAATAATTAGTAATTTGGTGTCGAATGCTATAAAGTTCTCTGATTTCGGCAAGATGGTGTACCTCGATGCCGAGAGAACAGACAAAGGCTGGATTCTTTCTGTAACCGACCAAGGACCGGGTATTCCTGACGAAGAGATGAACGAACTTTTTCTGAAGTTTCGACGCTTATCGAACCGACCTACGGGTAATGAAACTTCCCATGGTTTGGGTTTATACAGTGTTAAAATTATGGTAAAAAAGTTGGGCGGAACGGTTACGTGTTCTTCAAAAGTGGGTAAGGGCAGTGTTTTCCGAGTTCAGCTCTAAATCAATGCCCCGGCTTGAGGGAGATGCATACGTTTTTGGGTTCGGTAAAAAATCGGAGGGCTTCCATACCGCCTTCTCTACCTACACCGGAGGCTTTTACGCCACCAAATGGAGTTCGCAGATCGCGCACCAGCCAGCAGTTTATCCAAACAATGCCGCAATGCAGTTCATGGGCTGTGCGGTGGGCACGTTCCAAATCCCGTGTCCAAACCGATGCAGCCAAACCATAAGGTGTGGCGTTTGCCAGCTCCACTGCCTGCGAATCTGAGTCGAAAGCTTGCAGGGTTACCACCGGTCCAAATATTTCTTCTGTATTGGTGCGGCAGTTCTGAGGAAGACCTTCCAGTACCGTTGGTGCAATGTAAAATCCTCCTTCCAGATCGCCTGAGAGGGTAATGGATTTTCCTCCGCACAGCACAGTTGCACCTTCTTGAACAGCCAAATCAATGCAACCCAAAACCTTTTTGTGGTGAGCTTCGGAAACAACGGCTCCCATCTTGGTGGCAGGCAGGGTTGGGTCGCCAACAGTCATGGCACGAACCTTTTCCACAAATGCATCGCGAAATTTTTTATATAAGGAACGCTCAATTAAAATACGGGATCCACAAAGGCAAATTTGACCCTGATTGGAGAAGGCAGATTGAAGGACCCCTTTTAGGGTGCGTTCGAAATCGCAGTCTGCAAAAACAAGGGTTGGGTTTTTGCCACCCAACTCCAGCGATAACTTTTTAAACATGGGCGCAGCCGTTGCTGCAAGCTGCTTTCCGGTTGCCGTTCCTCCGGTAAATGACAGTACCGGAATGTGCGGATGCCCAACGATGGCCTGCCCAGCTTTGCCTCCCAAACCATGCACTACGTTGAGCACTCCGGGAGGTAAACCGGCCTCTATGCAAAGTTTGCATAACAAAAAGGCGGTCATGGGTGTAACTTCCGAAGGCTTTGCTACTACTGTGTTTCCTGCAGCAAGAGCCGGCGCAATTTTCCAACTAAACAAGTACAATGGAAGGTTCCATGGCGATATGCAACCGGCTACACCGATGGGTTGACGGAGGGTGTAGTTAAAGCCTCTGTCCTCCATGTCGTGCGACTCTGATGCAAAATGCAGAATGGCGGTTCCGTAAAAACGGAAATTGGCACTCGCTCTGGGAATGTCTACTGCCCTGGCCAAGGAGATGGGCTTTCCGTTGTCTATGCATTCTGCCAGAGCCAGTTTGTCGAGGTCACGATCTATGAGGTCTGCTATGCGCAAGAGAATGCGCGACCGTTCTTCTTTTGGGGTGTTGCTCCAGGCTGGAAAGGCGGCCTTGGCGGCTTCTACCGCCTGATTCACATCTGCTTCGTCTGAATCGGGAAGGCGGCTGTAAACCGCTCCGGTTGCCGGATTTACATTATCCAAATAGGCATTATTGCGAGCGGCAACTAAGGCGCCGTTGATGTAATTGAGAATGGTTTGCATGGCACCGTCAAAGGTAATAACAAATGATTGCCTCGATTTTTGAGGTGGGTTGGAGATTTTTATTTTCTTTGTGCATGCTCCAACGAAAGGAACGTTCACTCATTCTTTTTTCGGCAATGATGTTCTCATTGTTGAGTGTCGGATGCACACACCTAACGGGTGGAAAGGATGAAGGCACCATTGAGTATGAAATAAAGGTGCTCAAAAATGACAACCCCATTATAACTTCCGATCTTCTGCCTTCCACCATGGTCACGCGGTTTAAAAACAACTGTATGGCTCAGGAGCTCGCCGCAGGCATGGGCATGTTTGCCACCACTTTCATCTCCGATCCCGAAAAGAATATGGTGTGGCAAACCCTGCAGATGAAAATGTTTGGCAAGAACTATGTGTGTGAGGCCGACTCCAAAATTTTACGGCAAACCATTTCTGCAGAAGGGAAAAGGCGATTTGAGTTTCTTCCATCAATCCGCAGCATTGCAGGGTACAACTGCAAACTGGCACGTATGCATTTTGTTGATGGTTCTCACCCTCCGGTAGATATTTATTACACCGAAGAAATACCGGTGGAGCATCCCAACTTCTATTCTTTCTACAAAGAAATTCCGGGTGTTTTGATGGACTTTGAGGTAAAGCGTTACAACATTGAAATGCATCTCGTTGCCAAAAAGGTTACCCACGACAAAGTGGACGAAAAGATATTGGAGCCTGACGCTGACGCCAAGCGCATCTCTTTGGCTGAGATGAATGCGATTTTCAACGGGGGCAATCCTTAATCTCGGTCTTCTGCTTCGTGGTTCTCCGAGGGTGAACCCGATCCTTGTGTTTGGGCCTCGCTGTGGTGAATGGCTCCGCCTGAACTGCCCGACATCCAAGCCGTTGCGAAAAGTGCCAAGCCCGCAACTACCAGAGCCGATCGAAACACCCGCGAAGGCTTTCCTGTTTTCTTTTCTGTCCACCAAAGGCTGGCTGCGAAAACGGCCGAAGCAAAGCAGGCAATCAGAAAGGCTTTTGTGCGCTCTTCGTGCTGCTCTATGGCTTCTTCGCTGAACCCTGGCGTTCCTTCCAGTAGATGCTCGGCTTGCTCACCGGTTTGGTGAGCCATAAAAGCAAAGCCGGCGTTCAACACCAACAAGACGCAAGCCAAGTTCACCATGGGGTCTTGTTTGCGCATCCATCCATAGAGGAATAAAAAAATGGAGAAACCACCGCAAAACATGGGCAGGTGATTGAGAAGCAGGTGGAGGTGAGCTGGGTTCATAGGACATAGGCTTGAACATCAAAACTAACCAACCTCCCCGTGTTTTCCAATTATTTTGAACATTCTGCCCTTGCCGTCTGTGGCTTCATAACTTTGTACACTCGCCTCGCATTCATGGAATTTTCGCATCTACACGTTCACACCCAATATTCGCTGCTCGATGGAGCGGCCTCCATCTCCAACTTGTTGGCGAAAGCCCGCAACAACGGTATGAAAGCCCTGGCCATTTCCGACCACGGCAATATGTTTGGCGTGCCTCGCTTCGTTTCCGAGGCTAAAAAAGCCGATGTGAAACCCATCGTAGGATGCGAGTTTTACCTGGCTCGCGGCAGTCGATTCGACAAAACTAAGGCCACCGAGAGCGATGAGAAAAGCATTTACCATCAAATTCTATTAGCTAAGAATCAACAAGGTTATAAAAACCTATCCCTACTCTGTACGCGCGGATTTACCGAAGGGTATTATTACAAACCCCGTATAGACAAAGAACTCATACGCGAACACCGCGAAGGACTCATTGCCACCACCTGCTGCCTTGCCAGTGAAATCAACCAGGCCATTCTGCGCAAAGGAGAAGATGCCGCCGAAAAAATTTTTTTGGAATGGCTCGATATTTTTGGTGAGGATTACTATGTAGAGCTTCAACGCCACGGCATTGCCGATCAGGACCGGTGCAATGAGGTGCTCCTTAAGTGGGCCAGAAAGCACAACGTTAAAGTGATTGCTACCAACGATGTGCACTACGTAGAGCGCCAAGACAGCGAGGCGCAAGACATTTTGTTGTGTTTGCAAACCGGAAAGGATTTTCAGGATCCGAATCGCATGCGTTTTGATGGCAAGGAGTTTTTTCTGAAAACGCCTCAGGAAATGGAGGTACTGTTTAAAGACCTTCCGGAGGCTCTTGAAAATACTCAGCACATTGTGGACAAGGTGGAGGCGCCCAAAATTACCCGCGACATACTATTGCCCATTTACGCTCTTCCCGAGGGGTTTACCAGCGAACTCGATTACCTGCGCCACATCAGCTTCGAGGGCGCCCGCCGTCGTTTTGGAACCATTGGCTCTGAGGTAGAAGAGCGCATCAACTTCGAGCTGAAGGTCATCGGCGATATGGGTTTCGCCGGGTACTTTCTCATTGTTCAGGATTTCACCACAGCGGCCCGCAACCTAAACGTTTCGGTTGGTCCGGGCCGGGGATCGGCAGCCGGCTCTCTTGTGGCCTACTGCATCGGCATCACCAACATCGATCCCATCCGGTATGACCTGCTCTTTGAGCGCTTCCTCAACCCCGAGCGCGTAAGCATGCCCGACATCGACATCGACTTCGACGAGGACGGTAGAGCCAAGGTGATTGATTATGTGGTAGAAAAATATGGGCGCGACCGGGTGGCCCAGATTGTAACCTTTGGAACCATGGCGGCCAAATCCTCCATAAAAGATGTGGCAAGGGTGCTGGGCCTTCCGCTTTCCGAGGCCGATCGCCTCAGCAAACTGGTGCCCGATGGGGTAGGGGTAAACCTAAAAAAAGCCTTCGAGGATGTGAAGGAATTGGCCGAGGAACGCAGAAGTCAAAATCCACTCATTGCCAAAACCCTTCAATTTGCTGAGATCCTCGAGGGTTCTGCCCGCCACACCGGAATTCACGCAGCAGGGGTCATCATTGCCCCCGATAAGCTCGAGGGCTACATTCCGCTCTGCACCGCCAAAGACGCCGATCTTCTGGTTACCCAATACGATGGAAAGTATGTAGAGTCGGCGGGCATGCTGAAGATGGACTTTTTGGGATTGAAAACCCTCAACGTCATCAGCGACACCCTCAAAACCTTGCGTCAAACCCGCGGCATTGAGGTGAACATCGATGAAATTCCGCTCGACGATGCTACCACGTTTGCTTTATATCAGCGAGGCGATACCATTGGCACCTTTCAGTTTGAATCGGAAGGCATGCAATTGTATTTGCGCGATTTGAAGCCCACCAATATTGAGGACCTCATTGCCATGAACGCCTTATATCGCCCGGGGCCATTGCAGTTCATACCCCAGTTCATCAACCGTAAGCAGGGGCGTGAAACGGTAGAGTATCCGCATTCCATATTGGAGCCCATTCTGAAGCACACCTACGGCATTATGGTGTATCAGGAGCAGATTATGCAAACCGCGCAGATCATGGGCGGATTCACCCTGGGTGGGGCCGATTTGCTGCGCCGTGCCATGGGTAAGAAAGATGCCAAAACCATGGAGGCCCAGAAGGAGGTTTTTGTGAAAGGTGCGGGAGAAAAAGGCATAGATGCGGGCAAGGCAGCCGAGGTGTTTGAGGTGATGCAGAAATTTGCCGAGTACGGATTCAATCGTTCCCACTCCGCGGCTTACTCCATTCTGGCGTATCAAACCGGCTTCTTAAAAGCCAATTACCCCGCCGAGTACATGGCTGCGGTGCTTACCCGCAACATGGGCGAAATAAAGAAGATTACCTTCTTTATGGATGAATGCCGCAAACAAGGCATAGCCGTGTTGGGCCCCGATGTAAACGAAAGCGAATACACCTTTACCGTAAACACCCGTGGCCAAATTCGGTTTGGTTTGGGCGCCGTAAAAGGAGTAGGAGAGGGAGCCGTAGCCGCCATCATCGACGAGCGCAAGGCCAATGGTGCCTTCACCAGCATCTTCAACATTACCTCACGCATCAACCTCAGAGCCGCCAATAAACGTTGCCTCGAAAGTTTGGCTTTTTCCGGAGCCTTTGATGGTTTTGAAGGCGTGCACCGCGCTCAGTATTTTCACCGAGAAGAAAACGAAAACGAAAACCTCTTGGAGCGTGCAGTGCGCTTCGGTGCAGCCATGCAGGATGCCCAAAACGCCACGCAAATCAACCTGTTTGGCGAGGTAGAGGAATCCATCATACCCGAACCCATCATTCCCAATTGCCCTAAATGGAATAAACTGCAGCAACTGAAATTCGAAAAGGAAGTCATAGGTTTCTACCTTTCGGGTCACCCACTTGATTTATATAAACTGGAGATGAGCACGTTTTGCCGGCAGCGCATCTCCGACATAAAAGACCGGGAACTCCTGAGCAAATATCAGGGACGCGAAGTGATTTTTGCCGGCTTGGTAGCGGCTGTGGCCCACAAAACCGGACAAAACGGTTCGGGATACGGTTCGGTTACCTTAGAAGATTACGAAGACACCATTACCTTAACCTTGTTTTCGGAGTCCTACTTAAAATTTCGTCACCTCCTCATTCCGGAAGCCTTTCTTTTTGTGCGAGCCCGGGTTGAACCGCGCTACAAGCAGCCCGATCAGTTGGAACTGCGCGTTAGCCACATACAACTTTTGGCTGATGTACGCGAGAAGTTTACCTCTGGGCTGCAAGTATCTCTTGCCTTAGAAGATTTGGACGAAGTGCAGGTAAACCGCTTGGTAGAGGTGCTGCAGCGGCATCCCGGAAAATGCCCGGTAAAAATTTCCGTCTTCGAGCGAAAGAGTGGGTTAAAGGTCGATATGCGCTCGCGCCGCCACCAGGTTTCGGTATCGGGCGAGTTGATGGAAGCCCTCCGGAACCTAGATCAGATGCGGGTTGAGTTGCTTACCGGAAATGTGGCATGAGGTCGCTTTGGTTGCATACCCTCAGCCTGGTTCAATTTAAGAACCATTCGGGACTGGAGTTCACCTTTACCGATGGGTGCAACGCGCTGGTAGGCCTTAACGGGCAGGGCAAAACCAATGTCCTCGACGCCATTCATTACCTGTGTCTCACCAAGAGCTTTTTTCACGGCAGCGATGCAGCCAACATAAGGAACGAGGAGGCAGCTTTTGTTTTACAAGGACGCTTTGAGCGGGATAAGCAGCCCGAAAATCTTTTACTAAGCGTTCCCCGAGAGGGTGCAAAAATTCTTCGCCGCAATCACAAAGAGGTGGCTCGTATGGCCGATCACATAGGACTTTTCCCGTTGGTGATGGTTTCTCCGTCCGATGCCGGCCTCATCACCGAGGGCAGCGATGTGAGGCGGAAGTTGGTGGACGGGCTCATTTCTCAGTTGGAACGTCCCTTTTTGGAGAGCCTCCTGGCCTACAACCGCAGCCTTGCGCAGCGCAACGCACTGTTGAAGAGCATTCAGGCAGGCAACCGGGCGGGCTTTGCCCAACTGGAAGTTTGGGATCATACCCTGGCCAACCATGCAGCGCCTGTGAGCCGCCGTAGAGCAGAGGTGTTGGAAGAATGGGCTCCGGTTTTTCTTGAGCTCTACCAAGCCCTATCGGGTGGACGCGAAACGGTGAGTCTCCGCTTGGTGCCCGGCAGCAACGGCAACCTAAGGGAAGACCTCGAGACCAATCGCCAGCGCGATGTGCAGGCCGGTCACACCACCTGCGGACCACACCGCGACGACCTGGAGTTTCTTTTAGACGGACGCACATTGAAGCGTTTTGCCTCTCAAGGCCAACAAAAAACGTTTCTGTTATCGCTTCGCTTGGCCCAGTACCAATGGCTTACCAAGCGCTCGGGTTTTCGCCCGCTGCTGCTGCTCGATGATGTAGCCGACAAGCTGGATGAGCAGCGCTTAGCCGCCCTGTTGAATACCCTGCAGTCGGCAGAGGTGGGACAAGTTTTTTTAACCGATACCGATGAAACCCGCATCCGCAAGCTGCTGGCCGGTTTGGGTGGGGCCCACACCCTGCATCGCCTTCAGCCGGGTTTGGCCACACCGGTTTCCCTTTCCTGAGCAGACTGCTGGGTTTTGACCTACCTTTGCGAAAAATTTGAACCACCCTCGTTCATGATCCTTCCCATTGTGGCCTTCGGCGACCCCTTGCTAAAAAAGCAGGCTCAACCCATAGACGCCTCCTATCCAGACCTCTCTGCCTTCCTCGAAAACATGTTCGAAACCATGTATAAAGCCAATGGTGTAGGCTTGGCGGCTCCTCAGGTGGGCAAATCGGTGCGCATCTTCATTGTGGATGCCTCTCCCTTCAAAAACGAACATCCCGAGCTCGACGGGTATAAAAAAGTGTTTATAAATCCCCAGATGCTCGAGGAGAACGGAGAGAGATGGGCCTTCAACGAGGGTTGTTTGAGCATCCCCGGCATTCGTGAAGATGTGCTGCGCAGGCCCGACATTGTCCTGCGTTATCAAACCCCCGATTTTGTGGAACACGAGGAAGGGTTCTCCGGAATTCTCGCCCGCATTGTGCAGCACGAGTACGATCACCTCGAAGGAAAACTCTTCGTAGACCATTTATCCTCGTTGCGCAAAACCCTTTTGAAAGGCCGCCTCAACGACATCTCCAGAGGGAAAGTGGATGTTGATTATAAAATGAAATTTTTCCGATGAAAGCCCTCATACCTGCATGCCTCCTTGCCGGCATTTCCGTTCTTCTTTTGGCTTGCGGGACCCCAGCTTCTAAGCCCGTTGAGCTTGGCCAGGAGAAAATGAGCAAGCCCGCCTTGCAAATGGAAATTGGACGTTTGGAGGCAGGCTTGTTCAAAAGCAAATCCCTCACCCCCGACACCGCTGTTGCCGGGAAAGTGGTGGCATTGTATGAAGATTATGCTATGCGTTTTGCCGGCGACTCCTTGTGTCCGAAATATCTGTTCAAAGCCGGAGAGCTTTGTTTAAATGCAGGAAAGCCTCAGCAGTCCATCCGTTTTTTTAAAATCCTCAGCGACCGTTATACCGGCTCTGCTAAAGCACCCTACGCCTTATTTCTTCAGGGCTTTATTTACGAAACCAAGCTCAACAGCTACGGAAAAGCATCGGAGTTATACGAAGCCGTATTGCGCCAACATCCCACCCATCAGGCAGCCAAAGATGCCGCTGCATGCCTGCGCAACATGGGTCAATCCGACCAGGAGCTCATCCGTCAGTTTGAGAAAAAGGCGGCTCCAACACCTCACTCATGAATACTTCAGGCGCTTCTATACGGGTTCGGGACATACAGGCTTCATTGGAGCAGTTTGCTCATCCCAGTCTTCAGGAATCCTACGACAACTGCGGCCTTCAGGTGGGCAACCCAGACCAGGCCGTAAGCGGCATACTATTTTCTCTTGATGTTACCCCGGGCATATTGCTGGAGGCCCGAGAGCGTGGCTGCAACTTGGTGGTGGCCCATCACCCTCTTATTTTTGGAGGGTTGAAACGGGTAACCGGCGGCAGTGATGTGGAGCGCTGCGTGGCGTTTGCCATCCTGCATAACATTTCGGTATTGGCCGTACATACCAACATCGATCACGTGATGGGAGGGGTAAGCTGGGCCATGGCCGAGCGCCTTGATTTGCACAACTGCCGTGTGTTGCAGCCCATAGAGGGGCGCCTGCGCAAACTCATCACCTACGTACCCGAAACCTCTCTCGAAACGGTTCGTGAGGCCCTTTTCGCGGCCGGCGCAGGAGCAATAGGTTTCTATAACGAATGTTCATTTTCATTTGAAGGCGAGGGCACCTTTATGCCGGGCGAAGGAGCTCATCCTGCTTTGGGCAGTGTAGGCAAGCGCCACGTAGAGTCTGAGCGCCGCCTCGAAGTGCTCATCCACGATCATCAAAGCGCATCTGTACTTGAGGCCCTTTTTCAGTCCCATCCCTACGAAGAAGTAGCCTATGAGCTGCTGGCTTTGCAGAACGCAAACAAAAGCATTGGCGCCGGCGTAATGGGGCAGTTTTTAGAACCTCTCGAACCTGCTCAGGCGTTGAAACGCATAGCAGAGGCCTTCGACGTGGAGGTGGTGCGCCACACTCAGCTTACCTCCAAGCCGGTTACAAAAGTGGCGCTCTGCGGGGGCTCGGGCAGCTTCCTCATCAAAACCGCCCTTAGGCAACAAGCCGACCTCTTCCTCACCGCCGACCTCAAATACCACCAGTTCTTTGAAACGGAAGGAAACATGATTTTGGCCGACATCGGACATTTCGAAAGCGAACGCCACACCCCTGCCTTGATGATGCGCCTGGTGAAGCAAAAATTTCCTACTTTTGGCCCCTGCATTTTGGCAAATACCAAAACAAACCCAATCCATTATTTCATCCGATGAGCAAAACAAAAGCCGGTTCAACCACCGCCGAAAAAGAAGCAACCGTAGAAGAGAAATTGCGCAACCTTTACCAACTGCAGCAAATCGACTCTGCCATCGACAAAATCAAGATCGTGCGCGGAGAACTTCCCCTTGAGGTTCTCGATTTGGAAGATGAAGTAGCTGGCCTCGAAACCCGCATCAACAAGAGTCGCGAAGAGATTCAGATGCTTGAGAATACCGTTGGGGAAAAGAAAATCGCCATCAAAACAGCTCAAGACGGCATTAAAAAATACACCAGCCAACAAGAGAAGGTCCGCAACAACCGCGAGTACGACTCTCTTTCCAAAGAAATTGAGTTTCAGACCCTCGACATACAAGTTTCTGAAAAGCGCATCAAAGAATACAAAGCGGATATTCTTGTAAAAACAGAGGTTCTTGCCTTAGCAGAGACTCGCTATGCCGATCGCAAGAGCGACCTGGATCACAAGAAAGCTGAGTTGGAAGACATCATTTCCGAGACTCAAAAAGAGGAAGAAGCGTTGTTGTCGAAAGCAAAAAACGCGGAAAAACCCATCGAGGCGCGTTTGCTAACTGCCTATAAGCGCATCCGTTCCAACACCCGCAACGGGCTGGGTGTGGTTACCATTGAGCGCGATTCCTGCGGAGGCTGTTTCAACAAGATTCCACCTCAGACTCAGATGGACATTCGCACCCACAAGAAAATCATCGTATGTGAGCACTGCGGCCGTATTCTGGTTGACGCCGCCGTACTCAACGGCGATGCATAAAACCTAAGCCCACCCAAGCGGTGGGTTTTTTGTTATGCTCGTTCTCGACCATCAACACATACAACGCAAGATCCTTCGTCTTGCTCATGCCCTCTCTGCCGAGTTTCCTGACGAAGCCGGTTTGATGTTGGTGGGCATTGATCAGCGTGGATTTGAGTTGGCTCAGCGTCTTTCTGCTCACCTAACCACCATGCATTTTGCCCACAGTGTGCATCCCATACGGGTTCCTCATGCAGCTCAGGCTCCGGAGGAGGTGCAGTGGGATGGCCCCCTTGATTTAACAGGAAAGCATGTGGTTGTGGTGGATGATGTGATGCATTCCGGTAGAACCATGCTGCTTGCCGTAGCTTGCTTGCTCTCCGGCAAGCCTTCGTGTATCCGCACCCTTGCCCTGGTGGATCGGCAGCACCGCCGCTACCCGGTAAGCTGCGACTTTCAGGGACTTACACTGGCCACCACCTTGCACAACACCGTAGAGGTGCGGTTTTCGCCCAACAACGATCAGGCCCGCTTGGTGTAATCAGCTCGTAAAAAAAGACGGCCGAAAAATAGAGTACCCCGCATTTTGCCCTATTATTGTCAACCTAAACAATCCCATGAAACAAACGTTTTTCACCATTCTTGCTGCAGCAGGTCTCCTTGCCACTGTGCCGGCTTGCAAGCAAAAGGCTCAAAAAGAAGAGTCGGTTTCACTTGGCATCGACCCCGCCAACATGGACACCACGGTTCGTCCACAAGATGATTTTTACCGGTATGCCAACGGCAACTGGTTAAAGAACAATCCGGTGCCTGCCACCGAGAGTCGTTGGGGCAGCTTTTCGGCCATTCAGGAAGAGAACCTAAGCAAGCTCAAAGGCTTGATGGAAGAGGCCGCAAAGCAGCCGGCCAAGGATGGAAGCAACGCACAAAAAATTGGCGATTACTATGCATCCTACATGGATTCTGTTCGCAAAAATGCCGATGGAATTAAGCCCCTTCAGCCACTTTTTGATAAGGTAAACGCATTAAAAAGCAATGCAGAATTGGTGGATCTCTTGGGAGATTTAACCCTACGCGGCGCTCGCGTTTTTTGGGGGGTGTATGTTTCTCAGGATCCCAAAATGAGCGATCGCAACATCACCCAAGTAAATCAAGGTGGTTTGGGCTTGCCCGATCGCGATTACTACACAAAGAGTGACCCCGATTCCAAAAAAATGCAGGAGCAATACATCGCACATGTAACCACCATGTTCAGCAAAATGGGCGATGCTGAGGCCGATGCCCAGAAGCATGCCGCTCAGGTGTATGCCTTTGAAACCCGTTTGGCAAAGGCTTCTATGACCAATGTTGAACTGCGCGATATCGAAAAGCAGTACAACAAATACAATATGAAAGAAATGGCCACCCGCTATCCCAACAGCAAGTGGGAACAGTTCCTGAAGGCCATCGGCATAAACGGTGCACAGGAGGTAATTGTTGGCCAGCCCAAGTTTTTTGCCGAGGCCGATGCGATGATCAAAAGTGCCAAGATTGAGGACTGGAAACAGTATCTGCGCTGGGGCCTCATCAACTCTTACACCGATTGCCTAAGCGACGATATTGATAATGCCGACTTTGCTTTTTACGGCACCATTCTGAATGGTCAAAAGCAGCAGAAACCGCGTTGGAAGCGCGCCATCAGCGAAGTAGATGGAGTGCTGGGTGAGGCTTTGGGACAATTGTTCGTTGAAAAATACTTTCCCGCCGAATCCAAAAAGCGCGTAAACGAAATGGTAGACAACCTCATTTTGGCCTACCGCGAGCGCATCAACGGCTTGGATTGGATGAGCAAGGAGACCAAGAGCAAGGCGCAACTGAAACTGAATACCGTTATAAAGAAACTGGGTTATCCCGATACGTGGCGCGATTATTCCTCTATGGTCATCGGTAAGAAATCGCATCTCGAGAATTACATGGCCGCATACACCTTTGAGTTGAAGCGCAACTTCGATAAGCTCAACAAGCCCGTTGATAAAATGGAGTGGTTTATGAGCCCACCTACCGTGAATGCCTACTACAACCCAACCACCAACGAAATAACCTTTCCGGCAGGCATCATGCAGCCGCCTTTCTTCTTCTCCGATGCAGACGATGCCGTGAACTATGCCGCCATTGGTGCGGTAATTGGCCACGAGCTAACCCACGGGTTCGACGATCAAGGTTCGCAGTTTGACGAGATGGGCAACATGAAAAACTGGTGGACAGAAGAAGACAAAGCCAAGTTCACGTCGAAAACCGGAATGGTGGTTAACCAGTTCAATCAATACGTGGCCATTGATACCCTGCACGTAAACGGTGAGCTTACCTTGGGCGAGAACATTGCCGATTTGGGTGGTGTGGCCATTTCCTATGCAGCGTTTCAAAAAACCGAACAGGCGAAAAAGGGGGAGAAAATAGGAGGCTTTACCCCGAACCAACGCTTTTTCCTGAGCTGGGCTCAGATTTGGAGAACCAACTACACCGATGCTGCCTTGAAAAAGCAGGTAAACACCAATCCGCACAGCCCAAGCATGTTTAGGGCAAACGGACCTTTAACCAACATCGCCGAATTCTACGATGCGTGGGGTGTGAAAAAGGGCGATAAAATGTACCGCGAACCTGCGGATCGCGCTAAGATTTGGTAAGGAGTTGAACCACAAAAAAGGGGGACACCTGAATGGGGTCCCCCTTTTTTTTATGCGCTCAGCTTAAGGTTTTGGTGGCAACGCAAAGGCCTTGGCTTCGTGCACGAATTGGTCTTTGTGCGCTCCATCGCAGAAGGGCTTGTTGGCAGAGAGACCGCAGCGACAAAGCGAAACTCTGGTTCTCCCACCCAAGTCGTAGCGGTTGCCTTCCGCATCGTAAATCTCTAGGTCTTCGCCTTCGAGCACAAGAGCGCTGTTGGATTTAATCGTTACTTTTGTTTTCATCACATGAGAGTTGTTGGTGTAGATTATGGTTTAAAGCGGTGTGGGGTGGCGGTTTCCGATCCCGGTCGCATTCTGGCTACGCCTTTGGAAACCGTTCCTACGTCAGAATTGTTGTCTTTCCTGGAAGTTTATTTAGCCCGCGAATCTGTTTCCGATTTGGTGGTAGGCCAACCGCTTGACCTGCGCGGAGAGCCTCAAGCCATTGAACCGCATATAGTGGGATTCATTCGACAGATGCAGCGGAGGTTTCCACAACTCCGCATACACCGCCTCGATGAGCGATTTACATCATCCATAGCCAAGCAGGCCTTAATGCAGCAAGGCGGTTCCAAAAAAAACCGCGCAGAGAAAGCCCATCTCGATAAAATGAGTGCGGCCATTCTGCTGCGCGATTTTCTGGAGCACTACCGTTCTTAAGCCTTTGGCAATGCTTCTAGGGTGGCTTTCACTGCATCGAAGTTGGGCAGCTGGCCTGCGTTGTCCAGCACCTCTGCATACCGCAAAATGCCGTCTGCATCCACTACAAAAGCCGAGCGTTTGGCTACGCCGATGGTTTCTGCTGCAAAGGATTCATAGCGGCAACCGTAAGCTGCAATGGCTGCTTTGTTGAAGTCGCTCAGCAACGGGAAATTCAATTTTTGCTCCTCCTTGAAACGAGCCAAGGCAAACGGTGAATCAACAGAAATGGCAACTATCTGTGCATTCAGATGGTTGTAAAAGGCGATGTCGTCGCGCATGGAGCAAAGTTCGGTGGTGCACACGCCGGTAAAGGCAAAGGGGAAGAAGAGGATTACGAGGGGTTTTCCTTTGAAGTTCTCCAATTCGTGAAAGTTCTTTTCGGTGTCGGGCAGGCGAAAAGCAGGGGCGGGTTGTCCGATTTGTAACATGTTGTTTGAGTTGAGTTGCAATGTTACAAATAGAAAGGCGTTTTGGTTCTCATAGAATCAATTTTGAGATGCGGCATGAACGAGACCCCCTGTTTTTGACTATTTTCGCGGCACAAAAACCCGCATATATGCAGTATGATCTCATTGTAATTGGAAGCGGCCCCGGTGGATATGTTGCCGCCATTCGGGCATCTCAGCTTGGATTGAAAACCGCCGTTGTGGAGCGCGAGAGTCTGGGAGGCATTTGCCTCAACTGGGGTTGCATTCCCACGAAAGCGCTTTTGAAAAGTGCCCAGGTATTTGAATACCTCCAGCATGCCGGCGACTACGGCATTGAAGCGTCGGCTCCCAAAGCCAATTTCCAGGCGGTGATTAAGCGCAGCCGTGGGGTTGCCGATGGCATGAGCAAAGGCATACAGTTCCTCATGAAGAAAAATAAAATTGATGTGATACAAGGTACCGGTAAGCTGCTCTCCGGAAAACAGGTTTCGGTTACCGATGCTTCCGGGAAAAGCACGACCTATGATGCCCGCCACATCTTGTTGGCCGTTGGTGCCCGCAGCCGCGAGTTGCCGGGTTTGAAACAAGACGGCAAAAAAATAATCGGCTACCGCGAGGCCATGACCCTACCCACACAACCCAAATCGTTGGTGGTGGTGGGTTCTGGTGCCATTGGTTGCGAGTTTGCCTATTTCTATTCCACTATGGGTACAAAGGTTACCCTGGTGGAGTTTCTCCCCAACATTGTTCCGCTCGAAGACGAAGAGGTATCCAAGCAACTCGAAAAGTCATTCAAGAAAATTGGTATGGAGGTGCTCACCGAAAGCAGCGTAGAGTCGGTAGATACCGCCGGTGCAGGGTGCAAGGTGAACATCAAAACCAAATCGGGCATGAAGGTGGTTGAGGCCGATCTGGTGCTTTCTGCCGTTGGAATCCAGGCCAACCTAGAGAATCTTGGGTTGGAAGCCTGTGGAGTGAAATCCGACAAAGGCAAGATTTTGGTAGATGGGTTTTATCGTACAAACGTTGCCGGGGTTTACGCCATCGGCGACTGCGTGGGCGGTCAGGCACTTGCCCACGTGGCCAGTGCAGAAGGCATCATTTGCGTAGAAGCCATTGCCGGTCACCACCCCGAGCCTTTGAACTACAACAACATTCCGGGTTGCACCTATTGCAGCCCCGAGATTGCATCGGTGGGCTACACGGAAAAAGCCGCTCGCGAGGCAGGCTATGAAATTAAGATAGGCCGATTCCCCTTTTCTGCCAGTGGAAAAGCCAGTGCAGCCGGTGCGAAAGATGGATTTGTAAAGGTGATTTACGATGCCCGTTACGGAGAGCTGCTGGGTTGTCACATGATTGGTGCCAACGTTACCGAGATGATTGCCGAGGCCGTGGTTGCCCGCAAGCTGGAAACCACCGGTCACGAGGTATTGCGCTCGGTGCACCCGCATCCTACCATGAGCGAGGCCATTATGGAGGCCACTGCAGCCGCTTACGGAGAGGTGATTCACCTCTAATGCGTTTTGAGCGATAAAAAGTCCGCCCGGGTCGAACCGTGGCGGATTTTTTTATGCCTCTTTTTTAAGGATTTTCAGGAGGCTGTGCATGCCCGATGCAGCGGCACGTTCGATGATGCGGTGCCTGCCTTCGCCAAACTGAAACCGTTTGGCCTTTGCGCCTTGCGGGGTGGCAATGGCAACCCAAACCGTTCCAACCGGAATCTCGGTGGAACCGCCGCTGGGGCCGGCAAACCCGCTCGTGGCAATAGCAAAATCGGTCTTGAATTTATGTTGCACCCCTTTGGCCATGCTCAACACCACCGCCTCGCTTACGGCACCATGGGCAAGTAAATCCTGTTCGTTTACCCCCAGGGCAAGGGTTTTGATTTCATCGAGATAGGCAACAACGGAGCCTTTATAATAATCGGATGAGCCTGCTTCTGCAGTGATGAGGTGAGCCAGGTAGCCACCGGTGCAGGATTCGGCGGTGGCAAGGGTTTTCCCGGCTGCCCTTAGGGCTTTTCCCAACTCACCGGCAAGGGTATCGTTACCATGGCCATAGGCCACATCTGCCAGTACCTCTTCCAAATGGTGCATTCCATCGCGAAGCGCTCTTCGGCTCTCTTCCGGATCGGAAAAACGTGCCGTTAGCCTGAGCCGAACTCCGGTTGCCGAAGGCAAATAGGCCAGCTTTAAATCAGGGGGCAGACCAATCTCCCAAGATTCAAGCCGCTCGGCGATGTAGGACTCGCCCATGCCGTTGGTCAGCAAGGTTTCGCTGAGGATGGGCGGAAGGTGGAAGGTGTTTTGTAGAATGGGGGTAAGACGATGCTCGGTGAGCCATTTCATCTCGTAGGGAACACCGGGCAGAGATACCACCAATGCCCCGTTCACCTCCATGCACATACCCGGAGCGGTTCCCACTTCATTTACCAAGACCCGACAATTTTCCAACACCATGGCTTGCCCATCCTGCGCGGCATTTGGTGAGCGCCCATAGCGAGCGAAAAGTGCTTCGATCTGCTGTTTCACCTGAGGCTCAAATCTTAGACCTTGGCCGGTAAGGGTTTGCAAGGCATGCTTGGTTACATCGTCTCGGGTAGGACCCAACCCTCCGGTTACCACCACCAATTCCGATGTGCGCGAGACGTGTTCTAAGCAATCCACAATGGCGTTATGATCATCGGCCACAACCCGAACGGATGCAACGCCAAAGCCCATCAGTGTGAGCCATTCACCCAACCAAGAAGCATTGGTGTTTACTACCTGCCCAATGAGCAGTTCGTCGCCGATGCATACGATGGTTGCCCGGTTTTTTGAGGTGGAAGAAGAAGGCGTGGGCATGTTCGGGTATATTTGGCAAAGTTATTGTTTATTGACGGCGCATGAACGCAAAACCCATCTCCACTTTTCTTCTGTTGGCCGGCATGCTCGGTGCCGCAATGCCCGCCCGCTCTCAAACCCTGAAAGATGCCGCGCAGGCCGCCACCGGCTTGATGCAATCGGTTACCAATGGTTCCGGGGTTTCGGTTACCAACGACGAGGTAATCAAAGGCCTTCGGGAAGCCCTCACAAATGGTTCCCAGGCCTCCATACAAAAGGCTTCTGCAGTAAATGGGTTTTATAAAAATAATACTATAAAAATACCTTTCCCGAAAGAGGCCGAATCCATGAAGAACGCTCTCGGTGCAGTAGGCATGAAGCCCCAGATGGAGAAGTTCGTAGAGACACTTAATCGGGCAGCAGAGAGAGCCGCAAAGGACGCCGCACCCATTTTCGCCAAGGCCATTACGGCCATGACCCTCACCGACGGCATTTCCATCTTAAAAGGCAACACGGGCGCAGCAACTGCCTATCTGCGGTCCAAGACCAACACCCAACTCAAAGCCCAATTT
This sequence comes from Flavobacteriales bacterium, assembly GCA_040374085.1. Classification (GTDB taxonomy): domain Bacteria; phylum Bacteroidota; class Bacteroidia; order UBA4408; family UBA4408; genus JBEIVB01. The sequence continues at coordinate 22,588 of JBEIVB010000019.1, forward strand.
CTTCCGGTGGTGCGCAATGCGCTAAAGGAAGTGCAAATAACCCGGTATTGGACACCTTTGTCGGATAAATACAACCGTTTGCCTTTTGTGCAGCCGGTTAACCCCAACCTCGACGATTACGTTACCCAGCGTGCCCTGGAGGGGCTTTTTAAGCTGCTGGAACAGGAGGAACGCAACATTCGAAAAAATCCTGCCGCCCGAACAAGTGAGTTGCTTAAAAAAGTATTTGGGTAATAAAAAAACCGGCGCTAAGCCGGTTTTTTTATTGGTTGTTTTTTTATGTCCAATCACATACTTGCCGAAAGCATATTCATGCCAAATTCGGAGTGAGATGGCTTAATGCACATGACCGGAATCTTGCTGTGGTTAACCACCTGCTGTGCATAAGGCCCAAGGAACAAACCGGTTAGGTTTTCTTCTTGCTCTGTCATGATCATAAGCAGATCGGCGTTGATTTTTTCGCCGTATTTCATGGTCAGCTTGGCAATGTTTTCACCGAAAACAAGTTCAGAGGTATACTTCACATCATGTTTCTGAAGATAACCCTCAATCTGGTCGAACATCTTATTGAACCGAGAGGTGAGTTCGTCTTCCTCAACGGTAAGGATGCCCAATAAATGTAGGGTAGAGCTGTAATGCTGGGCCAGTTCAACCGCGTAGCGCAGCTTTTCTCGGGAAGGCGCCGAATTGTCGATGGGCAACAGGATGTTTTGGAAACCAATCTTGTTGGCATGTGTCTGAACCGTGATGATGGGGCAGGTTGCTTCGGTTACTACGCGGTAGGCGTTGCTGCCCATAAAGAATTCTTCGAATCCGGACACGCCGTGGGTGCCCATCACCACCACATCGGCCTTGCACTCAGATGCGGCCTCTACAATGGTTCGAGATATTTTACCACTTTTGGTTAATACCGTAACTTTTCCTCCTGTAGATAGCTTAACCTGAGAAGCCAGATTTTCCAAACGCGAGGGAAGGTCATCAGAGGTACCCGTTGAGTGGCTTGTGAACAACCTTTTGGGTTCGGTTACATGAAGCAGCGTTATTTCTGCTTTGAACAGCTTGGCCATAAACCCAGCATGGTCTAAGGCCAAAAGAGAGTTCTCGGAAAGGTCGACGGGGATTAGGATGTGTTGAATCTTGAAGGGCTTCATAGGTTTTATCTGGATGATTAATGAAAACAAACAACTGGAACAGGACTTTCCATTAAAATTGCCGACATTTTGTCGGTTGGGTTTAACTCCATTTCATGGAGGTCCTGGAATCGGAACAACAGAATTAGATCGGCCTTAACACGGCGCACATGCTCCGATACAAGCTGGGCTTTGGTGTTTTCGCCGGAAACGCAATGGATGATTTCGGCACTGTAAGGAAGACCGTTGTCGGCAAAAAATCGGTTGATGATTCCCAACTGCTGGGAGGCTTTGTGAAGCGTAAACACCTCGGCCTCGAAAAAGATGGAAACCAGGTGCAGGGTAACGTTGCGAAAAGGCTTAAACAGTTTGATCGCTTTCCGTATAATGAGCGTATAGTCGTCGCTCAGGGCCACTGGAAGCACCACGTTTTGAACGTTTTGGGTAATGTGTTTATTGCTTAAAGCAAGCAAAGGGATTTTTTTTCCCTTTAGGTAACGATCCCAAGGAAGGTTTTGACTTTTGGACATGGGCTGGTCTTCAAATCCAGTCATTACCATGTCTACCGCCCTAATGGTATGCACTGCATAGAAGCTTTTTTCCCAGCCGTTTTTCACCCAAAAGACAGCGTCGCCATCAACCTGCTCATCAGAACGTTCAGGAAATACCTCCCTAAGTTCTTTCTGCCACGTTGTTTGTTTGTCCTTGGGTATCAGAAAGGTAAACGTGCAATTGTACTCTTCAAGAAATGGGTTCAACAATTGGTTGCGGTTCAACATCCTCTCTGGCTGTGGCGGTCCGGAGAGTGGGACGAGAACGTGGTAACCATTTCGCTTCATAAAATTTGGTAGCTTCGACAAAAAACGTCTTATTTTCAGTCCTAAAATTACGACTTAAATGCATGCAATACCTCCCTCAGAGCTCATCATCAATACCGATGGCAGTATTTTTCACCTCCATTTGAGGCCCGAAGATGTTGCGCCAACAGTGCTGCTGGTGGGAGATCCGGGACGGGTAAAAATGGTTTCCGATCGTTTTGACTCCATACGGGTGACCCGGCAAAACCGTGAGTTTCTCACCCACACCGGAAGGGTAGGGGGCAGCCCCATCACCGTAATGAGCACCGGAATTGGTACCGACAACATTGATATTGTACTCAACGAGCTCGATGCGCTGGTAAACATCGATCTTAACACCCGCACCCCCAAGACAACGACCACGCGCTTGAACCTCATTCGCTTGGGTACCTCCGGGGCCTTACAGGAAGATATTCCCGTAGACAGCTTTTTGCTTTCCAGTCATGGTCTTGGATTGGACGGCTTGCTGCATTTTTATCGTTCGGAAGGGGTGGTGGATGCGGCACTCACGGATTCCTTTATTGAGCAAGCTCAATGGCCTCATGGATTGAATACACCTTACATGGTAGAGGGGGGGCAAGACCTGTTGGGAAAGCTATCAGGCTCATTTCCAATGGGCATAACCGCCACAGCCTGCGGCTTTTATGGGCCACAAGGAAGGGTGCTGCGGTTGCCGGCCCGGGTACCGGATTTAAACGAGCGGCTTACTGCCTTCCGGCATGGACCGCATCGCATCACGAACTTCGAGATGGAGACATCCGCCCTTTATGGCTTGGGCGCTATGCTCGGCCATCAATGCGCCACTGTGTGTGCCATCATCGCCAACCGCATTCAAAAGGCATACAGCAGCAATTACAAATTGGCTGTTGAAAAGTTGATTGACGAGCTGCTGATGACCTTGGCAGACTGAGTACTTTTGTGGTATTATGATGGAAAAGCCTGTTTCTGAGAAGGAAGTTGCTGCGTTGATCAGCCTGTTGGACGATCCCGACGATGGGGTGTTTCAATCGGTTCGCGGGCGGCTTCAGGGTCTTGGTGCGCCTGTGGTGCCCTTTTTAGAGCGGGCGTGGGAAAACAGCTTTGACTCTGTATTGCAGCAGCGCCTCGAGGAACTCATTCATCAGATCCAGTTTGAACAGCTGAGTACCCGCTTGGGAGCGTGGTTTGCAGATGGGGGTCAGGATTTGTTGGAAGGCGTTTTGCTGGTAAACCGGTATCAATACCCTGATCTGGATGAAGAAAAGATGCGCGATCAACTCAACGCCTTGCGCAACTCCATCTGGCTGGAGATCAACCCCAACCTAACCGCCTTGGAGCTCATACGCGTATTCAACCACATGCTGTTTGAAGTGCACGGTTTTCAGGGGAATACCACCAACTACCACGCGCCACAAAATTCTTGGCTCAATCACCTTTTGGAAAGCAAAAAGGGCAATCCGCTTATGCTTTCCATCTTATACCTTTGGCTGGCCCGACAGCTCGATGTTCCGGTATACGGCATCAACCTGCCCGAGCATTTTGTGCTGGCCTACATGCAGGAACAGCCGGAAGGAGCAACCGAAGAAATGCCTCGGCAGATACTTTTTTATATCAATCCTTTCAGCAAGGGAACCGTGTTTTCGCGGAAGGAAATCGATGCCTTTATTCAGCAATTGAAGCTGCCTTATGATCCTGCCTATTATGAGCCATGTTCTTATGCAGATATGGTACGCAGATTGATTCGAAATTTAATTCTTTCATTTGATAAATTAGGATACAAAGACAAATCCGAGGAGTTGAAAATGCTCCTCAAAAAATCTATGGCAGCATGAAGTTGTTAAAAGGCAATTTGCCCAAGGGGGTTATTTTTGGGTTTGATTTGGGCATTTCCCTTGCCAGCATCGTGTTGGCCTACCTGCTTCGCTTCAACTTTTCCATTCCTGAAACCGATCGCACCTATTTTCCTTATGTGGTGGCTTATGTGGTGCTGGCAAGGGCAATAGCCTTTGGCATTGGCCGTACCTTCGAGGGAATCATTACATACACCAGTTTCAAAGATGCTCAGCGCATTGCGGTTTGTGTTTCCATAACAACCGTCGTTTTCTTTCTAACCAACTTTTTTACCTTTCAGAATCAGCAGCGCTTTTACATTCCCACCAGCATCATCATCATCGATTTCATTACCTCCGTTTCTGCTTTGGTTTCTTTCCGAGTGCTGATAAAGGTGATGTATTTGGAATTTACCGGAAGCAAGCGGTTAAAAAGCAAGGTTCTGATCTACGGAACTGGCAATACCGGCCTTACCTCCAAACGTACCCTGGAACGGGATGCAGGAACCAAATACAAAGTCATCGGATTTGTTGATCACAACGAACAACGCATCGGCAAAAAGATTGAGGGGGTTCGCATTTATGCTCCGTCCGATCTGGATAATTTGCTGATGGAGAACCGTGTTTCTCATTTGATTATTGCGATGGACAAAATTCCAACCCGCGTTAAGCAAGAGATAGCAGAGAAATGTTTAGCGGTGAATACTCGGGTGTTGAATGTGCCCCCTATTCAAAGCTGGATAAACGGCGATTTGAGTTTCAAGCAAATTAAGAAAATACGCATTGAAGAGTTGCTCGAGCGCGAGCCCATTGTGCTCGATAACGATGCCATTGCTCGGCAAATAAAAGGCAAGGTGGTGTTGGTTACCGGTGCTGCAGGTTCCATTGGTACCGAGATTGTGCGCCAAGTTTTGCTCTACAAACCCGCCCGCCTGGTTTTGCTCGACCAAGCTGAATCGCCATTGTTTGACATTGAAATGGAACTCAAAGGGCGCCAAGGTTCGGAATGCGTTGAGGTGGTGGTAGGCGACATTCGCCACAAAGAGCGCATGGCCAAACTCTTTCAAGCGTTTCAGCCACAAGTAGTGTATCATGCGGCAGCCTATAAGCATGTTCCTATGATGGAGCATAACCCCGCCGAAGCCATCTATACGAACGTGCATGGAACGCAGACCTTGGCAGATCTTGCCCATGCATTCAAGGTGGAAACGTTTGTTATGATTAGTACCGACAAGGCGGTTAATCCAACCAACGTAATGGGAGCCAGCAAGCGTGCTGCCGAGCGCTATGTTCAAGCCTTGAGTACCATCAGCAACACCCATTTTATCACCACCCGCTTCGGAAATGTGCTCGGCTCAAACGGTTCGGTTATTCCCATCTTTCGCAGACAAATTGAAACGGGCGGTCCGGTTACCATCACACACCCCGAAATTACCCGCTTTTTCATGACCATACCAGAAGCCTGTCAGTTGGTACTCGAGGCAGGTGCTATGGGAAAAGGGGGGGAGATTTTTGTGTTTGATATGGGCCAGCCGGTAAAGATCGCCGACTTGGCTAAGAAAATGATTCGTCTTTCCGGACTTACGGTAAACCGCGACATACAAATTGTGTACACCGGTTTGCGGCCGGGAGAAAAGTTGTATGAAGAACTTCTGGCAAGCGGAGAAAACACATTGCCTACTCACCACAAACAAATCATGAGGGCCAAGTTGGCCGAAACCGATTGGGACTCTGTTTCTAAGCAGGTTGAGCACGTTTGCAGCCTCATAAACGAACAAACCAATTTCGATCTTGTTCGGGAATTGAAACGGCTGGTGCCGGAGTTCCTCAGCAACAACTCAGAATACGAACAACTTGATGCCAATCATGAACCCAATCGCTAAGTTTTTTTTGACCCTTTTATTCGTTTCATCCTTTGGGTTCTCAACCCAAAGTCAAACGGCCTTTGATATTCAGGTCTTGGAGGAAACCCTTCCGAATCTGCCGCCCATTCACTCCGGAGTTTCGTTTCGCTATCAAGGCTATTGGGTTTTTATAGGCGGCAGAACCAACGGTCTTCATGGCTTCCAAACCGGTTCTGGATTTCCAGCTCAGGGTGCCAATAAGAGTGTAGTTGTTTACAACCCATCTACCTATTCTGCCAGCTCGATTTTACTCAACGCCCTGCCCGATTCTATGCGTGACTTTCTCTCCTCTTCAAACCAGCTGTTCGATGTAGAAGGAAACAAATTATACATAGCAGGTGGATACGGCTTTAGTTCGCTTGTACAGAACTTCATCACCTTTCCAAATCTTGCTCGCATCGATATACCCATGTTGATTGATTTCGTTTTAACAGGGCAAACCAATATTTTGCCGAGCATAGAAATGCTCCGGCTTAACAAAGCTGCTGTAACGGGTGGACATATGAAATCAAGAGATCATGCATTGTTTCTTTTTTGCGGTCATAAGTTCGATGGGATGTATTCGGTAAACGACACGGCCGGTTTTTTTCAGCAGGCTTACATAACGGACATCAAAGCCTTTTATGTATCCACACCCACTGCGCCATTTGCGGTAGATTCAATCAAAGCCCGCATCGATACCGTTCGATTGCGTCGTCGGGATTTCAATTTGTCTCCTTATTATTTCTCTTCGAATTCATTTGGATACCTAATAACGGGCGGTGGGTTTACCAAGATCACCAACAAACTCATCCATACCGGAGTCTATTATGTGCCCAACGGGATTCATGGTTCAATCAACGGTTTCAGTAGTGATTTTAACCTTTACCATTGTGCAACATTACCCGTCTACGATTCAGTAGCAGATATTATGCATTCTATTTATTTCGGAGGCATTTCCGATCATTACAGAGCACCCAATGGAGGAATTGTTGAGGATACCTTAGCACCCTTTGTTAAAACGATTTCACGCATTACGCGCTTTGCAGGATCCTTGCAGGAATATTTGTTTGATGCAGAATTGCCCTCTTATTTGGGTTCAAATGCAGTGTTCATGGCAACGGATACTTCCCGTTTCGATCGGGATGGAATTTTCCGTATGCCGGATGTTATACCTCCTGATTTATTTATCGATTTAGGGTATATCGTGAGTGGAATTGAAAGTCCACTTCCTCATATTTCGCTCACCGATCCGTCGGTTTCAGTTGCTTCAGGCAGAGCCTTTAAGGTGAGAATGAATTTCAATGTGATCAACACAACGAAACAAAACCTTTCAGATGCACCGTTGTCTATTTTTCCTACCGAAACAGCAGGCGTTTACAGGGTTCAAACAAGTGGCTATGGCTCAACAGTGGCGGTGTACAACTTGGGAGGGCAAGAGGTTCAACGTCTTCAGTTTATGCACAGCAACCAGCCGAACAACAACTTAGACCTTAGGGCTTTCGGCCCGGGATGCTACGTGGTTCGTTTGACTACACCGGGTGCCGCGCATGCGGTAAAACTAATTTACACCAAACCCTAAATCATCCAGATTCTTTTTGGATGCTCCGGTTTTGTTTTGAAAGGGGTTATAGGGTTTAATAACCCAAAACTTTTAGCATGCTCTTGTAGCTTTGCTCCTTCGCAAACAATTTGGTGTAAATCTCTCCGTCCTCGTCCCGATCTACAATGACATGTTTGGGCGCAGGAATTAGGCAGTGCTGAATGCCTCCGTATCCGCCGATGGATTCCTGGTAAGCGCCGGTGTGGAAAAAGCCAATGTATTGAGGCGATCCCTTCACCAATTTGGGCAGGAAAATCTGGTTGTCTTCGCTTTCTGTGTTGTAATAATCCTCTCCATCGCAGGTAAGTCCACCGAGGTTAACCCGCTCGTAATCGCGGTCCCAGTGGTTGATGGCGAGAAGCACAAACTTTTGTTTTATGCCCCAAGTGTCGGGCAGTGTGGTGATGAAGCTGCTGTCGATCATGTTCCAGATTTCGTTGTCGTTCTGGTGTTTCTGATCTACAATAGAATAGAGAATGGCTCCACTCTCACCAACCGTAAACGAGCCGAATTCCGTAAAGATGTTTGGCTCGGGCGTATCGTTTTCTTCGCACACTTTTTTGATGTGCAACACGATTTGCTCAATCATGTATTCGTAATCGTAGTTAAAGGCCAGAGAAGTCTTTATGGGTAAGCCTCCTCCGATGTCGAGGGAGTCGAGGCTTGGACACATTTTTTTCAACTGGCAATACACATTGATGCATTTGGTGAGCTCGCTCCAATAATATGGAGTGTCGCGGATGCCGGTATTGATGAAGAAATGAAGCATCTTCAATTCAATGCGGGGATGGCCTTTTATGTTGTCCACAAAAAAAGGTTTAATCTCTTTGTAATTGATGCCGAGCCGGGATGTGTAGAATTCATTATCGGGTTCTTCTTGAGCTGCAATGCGAATGCCCACCTTGAATTTTCCCTTCACTTGCTTCTCATAAAGCGGCAGTTCGTTTTTATTATCGAGGATGGGAACCACGTTTTTAAATCCATCGTTGATGAGCTCGCTTATATACTGCACATAGGCCGGACGCTTATACCCGTTACAAATAATGTAGGTATCTTTGTTCACCTTTCCTTCTGAATGCAAGTGCCGTATGATGGGGATGTCGAATGCGGAAGAGGTCTCCAGATGAATGTCGTTTTTCAGGGCCTCATCCAACACAAATTGGAAATGCGAACTCTTGGTGCAATAGCAATACGTGTACGAACCTTTGTAGTCGGCTTTGGCAATGGCCACGTTGAACAAGCGCTTGGCCTTCTGTATTTGTTGGCTGATGCGGGGCAAATACGAAATTTTCAAAGGCGTTCCATATTGCTTAATGATGTCCATAAGCGGAATGCCGTTGAAGTAGAGCTCATTGTCGAGCACACTAAATTCATCTTGTGGAAAATCAAACGATTGCTTGATGAGGTCGATGTATTTGCTTTGCATGTTCACGAAACAATGCGGATTGAGGGTTTGGGTTGCAAAGTAAACGACTTGGATGGATTATTTTACCTGCATCCGAGCTATGTGGATGTAATTTAACCTTGGTTTTTTGAAACACTCATATGAAGAAGCTCAAGTTTATTGAAGTAAAATCGGAAATAGGAGCCGGAACACGGGGCGCAAGCCTTGGTGTGGATGCCGTTAAGGTGGCCGCACTCGATTACGGGTCCAGCTTGTTTAATCAGGTGCCCAGCGTAGAGATTCAAAACGAGAATCAGCTGCTGTTTGAATCTACAGGAATCAGCTACGGAAAGCGTCTGCGGGGAATTGTAAGCATTTATGAGCGTTTGGCTCAGGAGGTTTCCGACACCCTCAAAAAAAAGATTTTTCCCATTGTGCTGGCCGGCGACCACAGCACAGCAGGGGGTACAATTGCCGGTATTAAGATGGCCAACCCAAAGGCTCGTTTGGGCGTCATCTGGATCGATGCTCATGCCGACCTTCACTCGCCCTACACCACGCCAACCGGAAACGTGCACGGTATGCCTCTGGCCGCCACCCTCAACGAAGACAATACCACCAATCGCATCAACAAGCCCGATAAAGAGACGGTAGACCTCTGGAATCGCCTCAAAAAAGTGGGAGGAATTGCACCCAAGATTACCTACAAAGACCTTGTGTACATAGCCCTTCGCGATGTTGAACCGGAGGAAAGCTACCTGATAAAGAAACACAAAGTGCGCACGTTCTCCACCAACGAGGTGAGGAAGAACGGGGTAGAAAAAATTGCGCGCGATGCCTTGGCCCACCTCAGCCACTGCAACCTCATCTACATATCGTTTGATGTAGACAGCATGGATTCCTCCATCTCAAAAGGAACCGGCACCCCCGTACGCAACGGCATCACCGAGAAGGAGGCCGGAAGTCTGATTGTACGCCTAATTCAGAACGAAAAGGTGTGCTGTTTTGAGATTTGTGAGGTAAACCCAACCCTCGATCGTGAAAATCTTATGGCAGAAAATACCTTCGAAATTCTTCAGAAGGCGGTTAGCCAGCTTACCTACTAATAAAAAAACAACTTTTATTTTATGCAGGCATCCCTGGTGCACGAGCTTTCCCATGAAGTTGAAACCCTTTTCCCGAGCCTCTTTGGCCAGGATTTGGGTGGATTATCACCCGTGTTTCAACCCACCAATCCCGAGTTTGAGGGAGACGTAACCTTGGTTGTGTTCTCGGTGGTTAAACGCACCGGAAAAAATCCCGAAGACGCTGCCCGCCTCCTGGGCGAAGCCTTGCTTGCTTCGTGCCCATTGGTGGATGCTTTTCAAGTGGTGAAAGGCTTTTTAAATCTAACCCTGAGTGCCACCTACTGGAACCGCGAGATGAATGCCTTGTTGGGGCAAATCGGAACAGGGCTTTCCGCTTCTTCCAACACCGAAAACCAAAGCCGTAAAGTTTTGGTGGAGTACAGCTCACCCAACACCAACAAACCCCTGCATTTGGGCCATGTTCGCAACATCTTGCTAGGCTACTCGGTGGCCGAATTGCACAAGGCCGTTGGCAAAGAGGTAGCGCGCGTAAAGGTGGTGAACGACCGGGGCGTGCACATCTGCAAATCCATGCTGGCTTATCAACGCTTTGGTCATGGTGAAAATCCGCAGAGCTC